>JBAUOX010000897.1:0-28934 GCA_049579985.1 Isosphaeraceae bacterium
GCAGGAAGCTCCGCGTCCTCGATGAGCATGTCGGGAATGTCGTCCTTGATGGCGAACCTGGTACCGCACCGGGTGCAGATCAGCACGTCTCCATCCTGGCGCAAGGGGGCCTTGCCCATCGGGCACACCAGAAGAGAAAGGAACTCGTCATTGAGCATCGGCACACGTCCTCATGCAGGAACCTTGACCCGTGGTAATCGTCGCCTGGCGATCACTCCGCGTCCGGGCAGGGTAGAGCGGGCTCGCGGGGGGCGAATGGTCGCCATTATGTCGCGACCAGTCCGGTGATTGAAGCCGAATCGGTACATCGAGCTTCCTGGTGAACGAGTGCGACCCCCGCGGTTCTCTCCTCTGTTCCGCAGCGGCGTTCCCGGTCATAATCATTCCAGAGGCGATGAATTCTTCCGCAGCTCTCCGCCGCAACGCCGGCTCAGCCCTGAGATCCCGGCGGAACCGCAAGAGATTCCAATGGCATACGTTGTTCGCTACGGCCGGATGCGGTTTCTCGGCGAATACACGGGACCGGGGGATCAGGATCATTTCCGGGGCCAGCGCGTGGTGCTCCGCACCGATCGGGGAACCGAGCTGGGAGAAGTCCTCTGCCCGGCCACCGAACGGACAACGAGTTATCTCGAGCAATCCGTTCCGGGAGAGATCCTGCGGCCGGCGACTGATGAAGACCTGGAACATGAAGCGATGCTGATCCAGGCACAGAAGAAGGCCTTCGACGTCTGCCAGGAGCTGATCTCCAGGCGCCGCCTCCAGATGGATTTGGTTGACGTCGAGATCATCCTGGGCCGCGAGCGCATCGTGTTTTATTACCTGGCCGAAAAGCGCGTGGACTTTCGCGAGCTCGTCAAGGACCTGGCTCGCGCCTTACGAACCCGGATCGAGATGCGCCAGATTGGCGTGCGCGACGAGGCGAAGCTGCTGGCCGACTATGGCGATTGTGGCAAGCCGGTTTGCTGCAACACCCATCTGACCGCCATGCCTCCTGTCTCCATGAAGATGGCCAAGCTGCAAAAGACCACGCTCGACCCGGCCAAGATCTCGGGCCGGTGCGGCCGGCTCAAGTGCTGCCTGCGGTACGAGTTCGACACCTATCGCGAGCTCGAGCGCCAGCTTCCCGCTGTCGGTACGCAGGTGGTCACCTCGAAGGGGCGGGGACGGGTGGTCGGGCAGGAGATCCTGGCCCAGAAGCTGGTCGTGGAATACGAGGACCACCGTCGAATTATCATCGGCCCCGACGACGTGCTGAGCGTCGAGCCTGCCAGGATCCGGCAAGCACGGGCCGACGAGCGGACCGGCCCGACGAGCGGCCGCTCTCATCGCGATAAGCTCGAGGACCAGTCCCTCCAGGGAATCGAGTCCGGTCATGCTGCATGGTCCGATGACGGATCGATCGACGAGGCCGAGCCCGAAACACCAGCGGAGGACGGCAACGGTCTCGGGCCCGACCGGAGGGATCGCCGGGGAGGTTGATCGGCCGATGAACCTACATGACCAACTGGCGCGGGTGATCGCCCGTGACTCTCGCTATACGATCGAGTCGTACGCCTTTGTGCTCGAGTCGCTCAAGCGCGCACGCACCCACAAGTTGCAAGAGCTGCGGAAACGGGGTGACCGGGACCGCGCGTCACGACCACGCAAGCGCGCCCAGCCCGCGCCTGCGCCTGCGCCGGCCGGGGAAGCCGAGACCGATCAACCGGGCCATGTCACCGGCGGCGAAGTCTGCCAGGCCGCCCGGCGCCTGGCACTGCGTTATTACGGGCTGATGGCGATCACCGTGCTCAATCAGTGGGGCATCCGCTCCACATCCGACATCGGCGAGATCGTCTACAATCTGATCGCCTCGGGCGACCTGGACAAGACCCCCAGCGACAAACGGTCGGACTTCGATGACGTGTTCGACTTCGCGAAGGCATTACAGCCGAAGTCGTTACTTGAAGAAGAACGGTCGCGGTAAGACGAGCACCTTCACTTGGTCGAGAACCCGCCCCGGGCAAGTGCCGGCGGCTTCCGGCCAGTTCGAGTGGGGCATGCCGCTCGGACTTCCGCGGAACAGGAGATTTCTCACGATGGCCTGGAGCCTGGATCGCAAACGGTTTGTCGGGGCCCTGAGTTTGTTCCTGCTCTGGGTTGTGCTCTTGAGCGTCCTGGCCATCGTCTCGGCGTATCGACCGGCCGCTCGCTCCGCCCTGCCCAACCAGCCGGCTGCCTCCGGCGAACCCGGAAGCGCCGCGAACGAGAAGTAGGGAGGTTCGGCCGCGGACGAGGGCTGCCGGATCTGCTCATTCCATTCGCCGCGAATCATCCCAGCGTCACATCAAGCCGTGTCACCGAGGCAGGCGCCAGCACGCAGCGCAGCTCTGGACCGCGAAGCTCCGTGGGCGTCGACCTGGGCACGACGGTCTCCGGCTGCTCGAAGGTGTTGTGAGCATTCAGCTCGTTGTGCGTGAGCACGGTCTGCCGCACCTCGCGCGCCGATCCGCCGCGGAGGAGGATGGACACCTCGGCCGGATCGGTGGTGTGCGTGTGCACGAGCGTCAGCGTCAACTGCCGCTGGCCGGTGCGCGAGGCCGAGCCGGCAATCCGGAAGATCCGCTTCGGCCACTTGCCCGGTCCGAATGCCACCTCGGGCGCGTGGACGTCAATCCGCACCGACCTGGCGCCGTGATGAGGCCGGTACATCTCGAAGACATGGAAATTGGGCGTGGCCACAAACCGGTCGCCGTCGGCCAGGAACAACGAGTGGAGGTTATTGACCAGTTGCGCGATATTCGCCATGTCCACCTTGGCGGCGTGCCGGTTGAAAGTGTCGAGCGTCAAGGCCGCCACCAGCGCGTCTCGCAGCGTGCCCATCTGCTCGAACAAATGGGCCGGATTGACCTCGGTACCGGCGGGATGCCAGCTTCCCCATTCGTCCACCACCAGCTTGATCTTGTGTTCGGGGTCAAACAACCCGAGAACCGCCCATTGATCGCCGATCAGCGTCTCCATCTGGTTGGCCTTGAAGAGCTGCTCGTACCACTGATCGGTCGTGAACTTCAGGGCATGGCCGGTCGTCCCACAGTAGTAATGCGGGGCCCAGCCCTGGATCCGCGCCCGTGCGCCATCGGCCCACTTGGTGAAGAAACGCCTGGTCCAGTCGAGGTCGTTGCTGTTCGGCCCGGCGGCGATCAGGTAAAGCTTCACACCGTACTGGGGAAGCCACTCGGTGAACTTGCGATATTCGCGGCAGTAATCCTCGGGCGTGAATTTGCCGCCGCAGCCCCAGCTCTCGTTGCCCACGCCCCAGTAGCGGATGCCCAGCGGCTCGCGCTGGCCGTTGGCCGCGCGCTCATCGGCCAGCGTGGTCGAGCCGGCCGGCGCGTTGCAGTACTCGACCCACTGCTGATACTCTTCGGGCGACCCCGTTCCGACGTTGGCGGCGAAATAGGGCTCGACATCGCAGAGCCGGCAGAACCGGATGAACTCGTGGGTGCCAAAAGTGTTCGGCTCGGTCACCTCGCGCCAGCGGCCGAACCGCCGCGGGCGAGCCCCTACCGGCCCGATCCCGTCGCGCCAGTGGTAGCGCTCGGCGAAGCACCCTCCCGGCCAGCGGACGACGACCTTCCCCAGCCGCTTGACATGCTCGACCAGCGCCTTGCGGATTCCGCCGATGTTCGGGACCTTCGAATCCGTCCCCACCCAGACGCCGTCGTAGATCACCCCGCCGATATGCTCTGCGAACTGGCTATAGATCGCCGGCCGGATGGTGCCGATTGGCTCATCGAGCAGCACCGTGACCGACAGGCCCGAAGCACCCGCCCTCGCGCCGGAAATCCGGTTGACTGCCGCACCCGCGCTGCCCAGTGCCGCCACTCCCGCCAGCCCACGCAACATCGTCCGCCGCTTCACTTGACTCTCCCTCTCCCGTGGGACAAGTTTTCAATCTTGTCGTTTTATGCATCAAAATATGACAAGGCTGAAATCTTGTCCCACGACTCAAGGTTAGCAGGATGCTCTTCGATTCGAACGGAAAGGAGAATCTTCGGCGAGTCCACGATGGGAGACGACCCCGATGACGGGGCCGCAGAGCCACCGCAGGGACTCGAACCCTGGGCTTCAGCTTTACGAATCGGTCCTTGGCGGCACTGACATATTGACGTAAGCTACTGGCGACGCGTTGCTTCGGCCTTGATCTTTGTCGAACCGGCGAATCGCAAGAAAGAGCAAGGATCAGCCACTTTGCGCGTAGTTTTCCGTCCCTCGTCTGTGCGCCGTCACGATCGGATTCACGGCTTCAGCGTCGGCTGGTGCACCTGCGTTCGATGCTATCCGCCTAAGGTCTTGGAGTCCAGACTCCGAGCTCACTTCCCATGTGCCGGGTGCTCGCGAGCCGTCATGGCGTCTCGGCGTTCCTGCGCAACCCTGGGCCTTATTGTCGCCAATCAGTCCCATTTTTCGTAGGGTGGGTGGAGCGACGCCCACCGGACACAAGCTCATGTCTGCTGGTGGGCGTCGCGTCACTCACCCACCCTACAGGGGTGCAACCCACTGGAACGAGGCCGTGCGGACGGGATCGTCCCATTACGACTCGAACGATCTCGTTCAGACCGCCGCCTCCATCCGCTCGATCTCCGCGAGGACGTTCGAGAGCTCTTGCTGGTGAAACTTGAGCTTGTCGTGGACCCACTCCCGTTCCCTGGCGAAGTCGGGATTCGCCCTGAGTCGGCGCATGCTCCGCTTGATCAGCTCGGCCTGGAACCTGGTCCAATTCAGCCGCTCTTGTTCGGTGTTTATGTTCATGGCATCGCCTCCCGCACAGGTTGTCCCAAATCAGATCATGCGATCGCCCTCTGGCGAAGGAACTCCATGGCGCTGGTCCGTAACTCGCTGGTTCGGGCCTCAGAGACTCCCAATGACTGCGCGATCACCTTCAGCGGGACCTCCTCGACGATCGACTTCCAAACGATCGTCCGGGTCCGCGTGTCGAGGCCGCGGAGCAACTGCTTGTCCTCCTCCAGGTCGACCTGATGCTCCGCTCGCGCCGCGATCTGCTCCGCGATCGGCACCCCGTTCCGGTCGAGGGTCCGATCCAGGCTCAGGAATCGAGCCTTGCGGAAATATTTCTTCCGGCTCTTCACCGGGATCTCCGCCTGCATCAGATCCCGGCAGGCGAAATGTCCGTGACAGCACGCCCAGGTCTTCAGGCTGCTCCTCTCGGGGTCGAATTTGGCAATCTCCTGACAGAGCCACAGAGCCACCGCGCCTTCGAAGTCGAGACTCGGTCCGTAGAGCCGGGCATGCCTCCGGGCGATGGAGAGCGCGTGCGGCAGGGCCTGCGAAACCAACTGCTGCTGCTCCGGCGTTAGCTTCGATCGCCGTTTCATGATGCCAGCTCCTCGACCAGAACCTCGTGATAGCGCCGCTGCGCCGCGTTCGCGTCGCGCCAATCGATGCTGGCGGAGTAGAGCAGCTTGGGCAGGTCGGTCGGCCGCAGCGGGCCGATCGTAACTTGGGTAATTTCGCGTTGACATGTCATCTGATATGTCCTATGGTGGTAGATGTTATGTTGGTCATTCCTGCCCCGATGTAGTCGCCCGGCCTCACTCGGAGCCCTTGAGAGCGGCAGTGATCTCCTCTTCGGTCAGATCACCGATGTCGCAGGCGTAGACGTGCGGCTTGATCATGACGGAGCCGTTGATGATCGTCAGGCAGTAGTCGACCGAGTGACGGATGTAATGCTGCTCGTCGTAGGCCGTCGCCCAGACGACCGGGTAGGCCTTGGGTTCCAGGTAGGCCAGCGCGATCCGCTCGAGCTGGTCGAACTCGCGATCCGCTTCGGCCTGCGCAATGGTCAGCGCGTCGATCGTGGCGATTCGCTTCTCCGTGTCGTGCTGGATCTGAGCCAACCGATTGAAGACCTGGCGAGGGTCGGCGTAGTCGATAGACGGCATTGTCTGTGCGTACCTTCGTCGGTACGCCCTCCAGGGAACCTGTTGGGTTTAGTTAAGGTAGGTCAGATTTCGGGATTGGTTAAGTTAGACTGACGGTTAGCCGGGATGCCGCGCCCTCAGGACAGCAGACGGCGCGGAGGCAGTGGCATCAGTCAGCACGAACTCGCGGGGATTCTTTGCCGAGCCCCTTTGCCACGGCTTCCGTCAGGATACTGCTGAGGGCCACGTCTGTGCTCTCCAGCGAAGCGACGAAGCTTGCGGCTCAAGGCAGCCGGGATCTGGCCTTCCGGGGTTCTCTTTCTCGATCTGTCGGTATGTCGTGGTCATGGCCCCCTGTCTCCTCTCGGGTTCATGGACGATATGGGAGAAACTACAACAGGAATTTTCATAATGGAATTCTAGAAATTATTAAGGCTAGAATTCTAGAAAAAATGTTTTCTCTTTCTCGATCTGTCGGAATGTCGTGGTCATGGCCCCCCCTGTCCCTCTCGGGTTCATAGACGCTATTAGAAGAGAATACAACTGGAGTTAGGAGAGAATACAACCGGAGCCCGAGAAATCATTAAGCCTAGAATTCTAGAATTCTGGAAAAAAGCGCAAGCTAGACGTGACCAGGGATTCTGGGCATAATGTAGGGCATGGCAAGAAAACTGAACAAGTCCGCTCAGCTCTCGTACCAAAGCAGCGACCAGCTCAAGGCTGATCTGGGGACGCTCAGGATTCGGCTTGGCCTGAAGCGTGACTACCTGGGGAACAAGTTGGCCGATGGCCACGTCGTCAACGCCATCGTGTTCTGGTTGACGCGACTCGATCCCGAGGTCGGCGATCGGGTCGCAAGTCATGCTCTGAGCATGTTGGAAGACTACGTGATGGACCGCCCGGTCCGGTCGGCAGAGGTTCCATTGTCGAAGCCCCTGGTCGACAGCTCAGGCCAGGCGCATTCCGCCGAGGTCGAGGTCGAGACTCTTGGGGACGTAAGTCTGCCCCCGAACGAGCCACATCCCGACGAGCCGCATCCCAACGATATGACCCCGTTGGATGTTGACAGACCATCCCGGGGACGCCGCAAGACTCGATGATTCCCACTGTGCTTTGGTCCCGACCACGATGTCGGCTTCCCGGATCTCTTCGTTGATCCGGAGTCTGAATCTGGCTTGCCTCATCGCCCTTGCCTCCGGCCGGTCTTCCCACGCCGGTCTTCGAGCCTGGATTGCATCGTCGATTGGTAGCCTAACAAATCGCCCATGCTCCCCGCAATGGGTGCATACAAACGTTTTATTAAACCAGAAAACGGCATCCCGCCCAGACCCATCCAGATTCCCCTGTCGATACCGTGGTGCGACCATCTCCGGGGACGCCACGGCATTCTACGGCCGCCCATGGAACGATTCGGCCCCAGTCTCCATCCCATTCAGACCGGACGAATCCCCTCCATACTGCTGGATCGCCAGGTCGCTGCCTGCTCCACCGCCCTTGATCGAGAGAGCGTGATTGCCAATCAGCCCAGCCGGCCTGTCCCTTCAAGCGTAACGTTCGCGGAGGATCAGGCTGGCCTGGACAAGATTGGCCAGCTTGGCCCTGGCGATCTCGAAAGAGGTGATGGGGCTATCGGCGAATGTCGCGAAGCCACAGTCGGGGTTCAGCAGCACACGCTCGGGACCAAACCAGGAAATGGCGCGTTCGGCACGACTGCCAATCTCCTCGGGGGTCTCGACCCTTGGCGATTTCTGGTCCACGACCCCCACGCCGATTCGGACATTCCGCGGTAGGTCCAGGAGCACCTCGGGGCTTCCCGCCCGGGACGTGCACAGCTCCAGGAACAGCGTGCCGACCGGGATCGATGAGAAAAGGGGAACCAATGGCGCATAGTCGCCGGCCAGGGCGGCCGACTCATCACGAGTCCAGTTGCCCCGGCAGACATGCATTGCCAGCCGCTCGCGGGGGAAATGCTCCAGGGTTCGAAGCAGCAGCGACCGGGCGAAATCGAGCTCTTCCGCTGGTGGACGCTTTTCTCCCAGGGCGCCGCACATGAACGAGCGGTTGCCTCCCGATGGGCGGCCATGAACCACCTCGGTCAGGACCGGCTCGTCGAGCTGCACCAGAGCGGCGCCGGCCGCGAGCAACTCCTCGATCTCCTCGCGAAGGACACGGACGAGATCGTCGGCAAGCGCCTCGCGCGTGTCGTAAACCCGATCCGAAACGCACTCCAGCCACATCGTCCGGGTGAGCAGGTAAGGGCCCGGCAGCGCGATCTTGACCGGATGATCCGTCAGCCTCTGGACCGAGAAAAGCTCATGAGCGGCGAGCGGTCGCGCGGGGTCTCGCGCCAGTCGGCCGAAGACGGCGGGGTGCCTGACCGAATCGGCCGGGACGTCGAGTGCTCGAAGCTCGCGCGCGAACTCGTCGGGGTGTTCGACATAAGGGAACAGGTCAACGATCGGGATGAGCTGGCAGTTCTCGAGCCGGGCGCCGACGAAGCTTGCGTAACTATCGCGGCGCTGCTCGCCATCGGTCACGACGTCCACGCCGGCCTCGAGTTGTGCTTCGACGACCCGGGCGACAGCGCGGTCGGCCAGTGCCGAGAACTCCGACTCAGGAAGGCGCCCTTCGAGTCGATCGTGGAGCGCTCGCAAGAGCCAGTCGGGCCGGGGCCAGCTACCGATGCCCATGACCGAGAGCGGCGCGATCTCGGGCACGTCCCTGTTCTTCCCCCGGGCGCCGGCTCCAGCCGACGTGGCGCTCACCTGTGATGTTTCCGTCGTCAGCGATGCCGATCTTGGCGACCCTGCAGCCTCGGCCTGTGCGACAACAGGGCTGAACCGATTCTTCGAGATCAGGAAACTCCATGAGCCTTGTTCGCGATCATGCCAGGTGGAGACCAGCTCGTTGCCGGTCAGCCGGCACCAGGCCGGTAGATCCTCGGCCACCGAGGGCTCCGTCGAGTGGATCTCGAGGAGCTGGCCCGGGTCCAGCGGGTCAATCCGGCGACGGATCTGGAGCAATAGACCGCTGCCGCAATCCAGATCGCCGCCATCAAACCGGACGGCCGGCTCGAAAGGATGAAGGCGCGGCGGGTCAGAGGCAGGATCACTCATTAGCGGCGAGCTCGCGAGGTGGCTTTGAAGCCGGCTCGAACACGTCAATAGCTGACGCAGGCCGCCCCTTGAGCCAGAAATTCGACCAACCGCGCGCCGCCGACGATCACCCCGCCGGAGATGAGCTTGGCGGGGTCCAGGTTGCGTTTCTTGAAACAAGGGGAACAGACGAGGATGGCCCCGCCGGCTTCGACGAAGCTGGACATCAACTGCTTGAGCGGCAGGAAGCCCTCCTCGTGGATCGCGTCGGCCACGCCTTCGACAGCCAGGCGAACACCCTCGATGCTCAGGAAGACCATGGTCTCTTGCCCGGACGCCACGGCGGCGCCGGCAACGACGAACGCGACCGTCGCGCGATCGGGATCGTCCAGTGAGCGTGTCAACGAGACGCAAAACTTCCCAGCCATGATTTTTTCAATCCTTTCTGCGCTCGAGATGATAATAGGGATGCGCCGCACGGAGCAGCCGATGCCCGGTGAGCCGGCACCAGGCCGGAACATCAACCGGTGCCCCCTCGTCACGGGTCACGAGCTGGAAGACCTGTCCGGGCGCCAGCCGCTCCAGCCGGCCCTTGAGCGCCAGCAGCATCGGCCCGCAGGCCAGGTCGCCGGCGTTCCAGGCATCGTGATGCGGAATCAAGTCCACATCCACCCCGTCTCTCCCGTTCATGAGGGTTCGATGGGAACTGTTTGATGGAACAGCTCAAAACGATCGTAACCCCAAGACAGATGCCCGGCCATCAAACCGGAAAGAGATCTCCTTCGGTGCGCGGATCATCCGCGTCTTGCCTCCGGAACTGTTGCCGGCGCTGGTTGAGCACGACCAGAGCGGCCTCCACGACCTTCTCCACCTCGATCTGTTTCATGGTAATACTTACGTCCGAGCAATTCTCGACCTGAATGTGGTGGCGCTGGAGCAGAGAGTTGACCTCGATGTCCTGTAATTCGGGCGCCGGCGAACGGCCCGACAGCATGTCGAGGATGGACGTCTTGGTTGGGATCTCATGAGGAGAACGGCCGCGTGCATCCAGATCTCCAAGCGAGAGCAAGAGCTGGAGGACCTGCGCGATCTGGTACTCCACCAAGTCGATCGTCACTCGGGACGAGTCTTTGATCACGAGGGTCGTGAACTGCCTGTTCGTCTCCTTGTTGAAGTCCTGTTCCTGACGTGCCATCTGGTGCTCCCTTGCGCGCTGGCTGGGCAGCACACGATCCCGGTCGAAGAGATCGTGATCGTTCTCATTTTCCCACGTTCAAGGTTTACGGGCCGACTCTCATCTGCCAGGATACCTGTCCGAGAGCGACGAGGCGACACGACTCGTGGGTTTTGTTTCAAGCCCTTGCCGGTACAGTTCCCATGGACCGACAGACAGGAGACCAGCATGAGCATCGAGGCATTGCGAAAACATCTGCTCGAGCTGCTTGAGGGCGGCCACGCCCACCTTGACTTCGAGACGGCGATTGCCGATTTGCCCGTGGAGCTGCGCGGGGTCAGGCCGCAAGGGCTGCCACACACGCCCTGGCGGTTGCTGGAGCACATGAGGATTGCCCAGTGGGACATCCTCCGGTTCTCGATCGATCCCCATCATGTATCGCCCGAGTTTCCCTCCGGCTACTGGCCCGAAGGAGACGCCCCGCCGGACGCTGCTGCCTGGGACCGCGCCGTGGCGGCCTTTCGGGCTGATTTGAAAGCGATGATGGATCTGGTCTCGGAGCCCGCAACCGACCTTTTCGCTCCGATCACGCATGGCCAGGGACAGACGATCCTCCGCGAGGCCTTGCTTGTGGCCGACCACAACGCCTACCACCTGGGCCAGCTTGTCACAGTCCGCAGGCTGCTGGGCGCCTGGTCCCGGGATTGAGCGCGGATTGAAGCTTTGGAATTCATGCACGCATTCGCCGGTCAGGAAGCTTGGGCCTGCTAATTCGGACTCGGGTCGGCGGCGCTCATCATTTACCTCTTTGCAGAGTAGAGTGTACATTGGATGAGCAAGAGGTCGTGCGCGAGCGAAGCAAGCAGATGCAAGTTAGAGTGGGATGCGGGCGTCGAACAGGCCCTCTGGCAAAGTTCAAAGAACGGGCGAATACCTCATGGTTCGAACGCTGATCTCATGGAGCCTGCACAATCGTTTGGTCGTCTTGCTCGCCACGATCGCGCTGATCGCATTCGGCATCCATGCAGCCTACAACCTGAATATCGAAGCCTATCCCGACCCGACACCTCCACTCGTCGAAGTGATCACCCAGAACCCGGGCACCAGCCCCGAGGAGATGGAGCGGCTGATCGGCATCCCGATCGAGACCGTACTGAACGGGATGCCTGGGCTGAAGTACTTGCGGAGCATCTCGCTGGCAGGGCTCAACGACGTCAAATGCATTTTCGAGTACGGGACGGATTACTGGCAGGCCCGCCAGGAAGTGATCAACCGCATCGGCATGATCAGCAACTTGCCCCAGGGGGTCACTCCGACTCTCTCGCCCTGGAGTCCGACCGGCGAGATCGTTCGCTATGTGCTCGAGGGGGAAGGCTACACCCTGAACCAGCTCAAGGCCGTGCAGGACTGGGTCCTGGAACGGCAGTTGCGGACCGTACCCGGCGTGATCGACGTCACCGGATTCGGCGGGACGGTCAAGCAGTATCAGATCCTGCTCGACACGCAGCTCATGAGGCACTACGACGTGACCTTGCAGATGGTCACGAACGCGATCTCGCAATCAAACGCCAATGTGGGGGGGGACGTCCTGTCCCTGGGGGATCAAGCGCACAACGTTCGGGCCATCGGCTACCTGGGCGAGGGAGAAGACTCGCTCGATCCGGGCAAAGCCGATAGGTCTTACGCGATCGAGGTCAAGAAGCTGGAAGACATCCAGGATGTGGTCGTCACCACCTACCAGAGCATGCCGGTCTACATCAAGCAGCTCGCCCGCGTGGTGATCGGCTATCAGCCGCGGCTGGGAGTGGTCGGTCGGGACAGTGAGAACGAGGTCGTCGAAGGCATCGTCTTGATGCGCAAGTACGAGAAGTCGCTGCCCACCTCGAACAAGGTTCAGGAAAAGATCGACGAGCTCAACACAGGCAAGATTTTGCCCAAGGGAATGCGGATCGTCCCGTTCAACCGGCGGACTGACCTGGTCTACGTGACCAGGCACAATGTGCTGCACAACATGATCGTCGGCATGGTGCTGGTGATCATCATCCTGTTCATATTCCTGGGCGACCTCACAAGCGCGGGTATCGTGGCGCTGATGATCCCGCTGGCGATCCTGTTCTCGGTCTCGGTGCTCTACATCCAGGGAAAGTCGGCGAACCTCCTGTCGATCGGAGCAATCGACTTCGGGATCATCGTGGATAGTTCGGTGATCATCGTCGAGAACATCTACCGGCACATCACCGCGCCCGACGCCGACCGGACGCGTCCGCTGGTCGACCGCATCATCGAGGCGTCGTACGAGATCGAGCGGGCGCTTTTCTTTTCGACTCTGATCATCGTCTGCGCCTTCATTCCATTGTTTTCGATGACGGGCCCGGAAGGGGCGCTGTTTGGACCGATGGCAAATACCTACGCATTTGCCATTTGCGGCGCACTGACCTTGGCCGTGACTCTCACCCCGGTGCTTTGTTCATTCCTGTTCGCCAATAAGAAGGAAGAGAAGGAGACCTTTGTTGACCGGATCATGAAGCTGCGGTACCTGGTGATGCTCGACAAGATTCTCAGGCACCGCTACTTGTTGCTGGCGACGATGGGGTCGCTCCTGGCTTTTACCACCTGGCTCATTCCCAAGCTCGGTGGTGAGTTCATGCCCCCGCTGGAGGAGGGTAACCTCTGGATCAGGGCGCTCCTGCCGCGAACGGTCACACTCCAGGAAGCGGCGCGGATGGCTCCTCGGCTCCGCGAGGTGATCGGCTCCATTCCCGAGATCCGGGCCGTGATGTCGCACGTCGGCCGTCCCGACGACGGCACCGACGTGACCAGCTACTACAACCTCGAGTTCAACGCCCCGCTGATCCCGATGGAAGAATGGCGGAAGAAACCGGTCAAGATCTTCGGCAAGGAGGTCTGGCAGCGCTCGATCACCCGGGAGGAGATCCAGGATGAGTTGATGAAGAAGTTCGAGATCTTCCCATCAGTCAACTTCAACTTCTCGCAGCTCATCCGCGACAACGTCGAGGAGGCGCTCTCGGGGGTCAAGGGAGCGAACTCGATCAAGCTCTTCGGCAACGACCTGAACGTGCTGGAGATGACCGGGCAAAGAGTCATCAACATCTTGAACACGGTGCCCGGGATCTCCAACGCCGGTCTGTTCCACATCGTCGGCCAGCCCAACCTGGAGATCCAGATCGACCGACACGAGTGCGCCCGCTACGGGATCAATGTGTCGGACGTCGAAGCAGTGGTCCAGGTCGCAGTGGGGGGCCGGGCGTTCACCCAGATGATCGAGGGAGAGAAGCGGTTCGACATCGTGCTTCGCCTGCCCAAGCACCAGCGAGATGACCCCGAGGTCATCGAACGAATACCCGTGGACACTCCGGGTCAGGATGGCAAGCCCGGTGCGCGAATCCCCCTCAAGCAGGTGGCGAAGATCGATCCGCACAAACCGGGCGCCGCGTACATCTATCGCGAGAACAACCGTCGCTACATCCCGATCAAGTTCAGCGTTCAGGGACGTGACCTGGCCTCGACGATCGCCGAAGCCAAGAAAAAGGTGAAAGACCCGCAGCATGGTGCGAACCTTCCCAACGGCTACGACATCGACTGGTCGGGCGAGTTTCAACAGATGGAGGAGGCCAACGGCCGCCTGCTCTGGATCGTGCCGATCTCGATCGGGTTAATCATGGTCCTGCTCTACACGGCCTTCTCGTCGATCAAGGACTCGCTCCTGGTCATGGTCAACGTGATCGAAGCTTCGATGGGAGGAATCCTGGCGCTCTGGATCACGGGTACTCCGTTCTCCATTTCGGCTGCCGTGGGCTTCGTGTCGGTCTTCGGAGTGGCCGTGCAGGATGGTGTGCTCTTGATCTCCTACTTCAACCAGTTGCGCGAGGCCGGATTGCCGGTGCGCGAGGCGGTGATGCGGGGGGCCGAACTGCGCGTCCGGCCGGTCGTCATGACGTCCTTGACGGCGGCCCTGGGCTTGTTCCCGGCCGCCATCGCGACCTCGATCGGCTCGCAGGCCCAGAAGCCCCTGGGCATCGTCGTCGTCGGGGCGATGCTCTGCACGCTCTTTCTGACACGCTACCTGATGCCCGTGCTCTACAGCTTCTTCCCGGCTGCCGCAGGCCACGGAGAGTGCAAGTCGGAGTTGATCCTGGGTTCGCGCTATACCGACCGGTTCCTACATCCGCAACAGGGTCGATCCCAGTCGGCCAATCACTGGACAGCGAGCGAGTCTCACGAGCAGCCAACCCAGGACAACAGTGATTTTGGAGGCCCCGGGCAATGAAGATCTCCTGGAAACTCACCTTCTTGCTCGCCGTGATTGCCGGCATCGGCACCTGGCTGACGCTGGATCACCGGGCCCGCGGACGCGTTGAAGACCTCTGGCATAAGATCTCCAGCTCGGCTGCCCATGCCGAAGAGACCCGGTCCGGCAAGGTCTGGTTTCCCGAGTCATCTTCCAGGGTTCCCTGGGATCACACGATCGTCCTGGCAGCCGACCAGACCAAGGGGATCGGCCTGCGAACAGTCGCCGTCGAGCAGCAAACCCTGCCGACGCTTTTGCGGCTAAGCGGAAGTACCGATTACGACCCGGCCACCCTGACCGTCGTGCGGGCCCAGTTCGACAGCCGGGTCGACAACGTGCTGGTGGACCTGGGCTCCGTGGTCAAGCCGGGAGACCCGCTCCTGGAGTTGTTCAGCACCGATCTGGCCGTTGCCAAGAACGACTACGAGACGGCCGTCAGCCAGCATGCCCGCGACAAGAAAGTGCTCGATTACAAGGCCCCACTCGCCGAGACCAACGCCATACCTCGCAAAGACTTGATCGAGGCCCAAAACGATGAAGCCAAGAGCAACTTGCAGATGAAGCTGGCCAAGGACAAGCTCTTGGTCTTCGGCCTGACCGAGAAGGAGATCGCTGATGTTCCCAATGAGGACGGCGTGAGAAAGGCCAAGATGATCCTCCGCTCCCGCGCCGCCGGGATCGTGATCAAGCGGTCGGCCGTCCGGGGGAACTACTACGACTCGAAGGACGAGTTGATGCAGATCGCGCCCCTCGAGCACCTTTGGGTCCGGGGTAACGTCAGCGAGCTCGACGCCGACAAGGTCCAAGTGGGCCAGAGGCTGAAAGTGGTTTTTCCCTACTCCTTCCTGACGATCGATGCCAAGGTGGAGTATATCGACAAGGCGATCGACATGGACACTCGCTCCGCCAAGTTCCGTGCCTCGATTCCCAATCCGGAAGGCCGGCTCAAGGCCGGCATGTTCGTGCGCGTTCTGCTCGAGGTCTCACCGAAGCCGGGTCAAACCGTGATCCCCCGGGGAGCGATGGTCTCGGTCGATCGGGTCGACTATGTCTTCGTCAAGCAACCAGGCAAGAACGAGAGGTTCGAGCGCCGGCCCATCATTGTGGCCACGGAGAATAACGACTTCGTGGTGGTCTCCAAGCCCAGCCCCGGAATCCCGGAATTGAAGCCGGGCGACGAGGTGGTGGCCACCGGCAGCCTGATCCTCGAGCAGATGTACGAGGATCGGGTGATGGTCGAGGGCGAGTTCCTGTCGACGCAACCTGAGCTCGATGAAAAGATCGTTCCCCTCAACCACCACGACGTGTCGATCTCCGTCAAGCCGTGAGCCCGTCAAGATCTCACCAGAGTAACTCGACTTCAGAACCCGGCGCCGGATTGTCGATGTAGGTTTGCACGGGTCGCAGCGCGATTATGGACTTTTCCAGTCGGCCGGAGAAGGCAAGATGCCCGTGCTTTCGACAGGGCCAGGAAGGCTGCCGATGCAATGATGGATCATAAGTTGCGACGCAGTCTGGTTGTTGTACTGGCCGTTTGGGTCGTTGCCGTCGCTGGCCGGGCCCAAGCTCAAGGTCCGGGTACCACGCCGGAGCTGCCCCAGATCGGCGGGTCGTCTTCGATCATGGGAAACGCCCCGGGCGCGGGGGGCGGTAGCTTCAGCAACTTGCCGGGTACCGGTGGTTATCTCGGTGGTCGAGCCGGCGTAACGGCTCCCAAGGGCATTCCCACCTCGATCGTCAACCCGGCATCGGTACCTTCCCCGACCAGACTTCAGATGGCGATCACGGGGCCTCAGCCGGAGCCGCTCTCGCCTTCGACGGCTCCGCTTGTCGGCCCGCTCGAGCTGCCGAGCGGTCCTGAGGACGACGGTCCGCCGGACGGACTGACCCTCGACCAGGCCATTGACATCACGCTCGAGCGCAGCCGCGACCTCCGCGCCAAGTTCTACGAGATCCCCCAGGCCAAGGCCGACACCCTCCAGGCCAGCCTCCGAGCGAATCCGGTCTTCTACCAGGACGGGCAGCTTCTCGCCTATCCGGGTTACCATTTCAGCCGTTCCGTCCCAGGCGGACCGTCGCAGTACGATACAAATATCACCTTCCTGCTCGACGTCACCCACCAGCGGCAGGCCCGGACTGCTGTCGCCGTCCGCGCCGAGAAGGTCCTGGAGGCCCAGTACCAGGAGGCGGTCCGGCAGCGGATCGACGATATCTACGACGCTTACGTGCTCGGCGCACTGTCCGCACGGCAAATGGTCCGGTACTCGCGGGTCAGTGTGAAGGGGCTGGAAAGCCTCTACGCCCGCTATCAGGAGCTGTACAAGCGGGGCAACGCTTCGCTGGGGGATCTGAACCGGGTCAAGATCCAGCTTCGCACCGCCCAGCTCGGGGTCGCCGACGCGGAAGCGGCTTACCGCAAGGCCAAGCTCGACCTGGGCTCGCTCATGAACCTCACTCGAGAGGAGGTCGACAAGCTTGAACTCCGCGGAACGATCTACGACACCCTCCCGCCGCCACCACCGGTCGATGAGCTCCGCAGGATCGCCCTGGAATCCCGCCCCGATATTATTTCCTACCGGCTAGGCGTCCAGCGCGCCGAGGCCGATGTCCGGCTGGCCCGCGCCAATCGCTACTCTAACCCGTACCTGCTGTTCCAACCCTATACCTACCAGGACAATACGCCTTACGGGGTGAAAAGCGCAGTATCTTACGCACTGGGCGTCACGGTTCCCTTGCCGGTCTTCAACCGCAACCAGGGAGGCGTCCAGCGCGCCGTCCTGAACGTGACGCAGACCCAGATCGAGCTGTCGGAGACGGAACGCCAGGCGCTGGTCGACGTGGAAAAGGCGGTCCAGGAATACGACGTGTCCCGGCGCGAAGTCAATGAGCTCGCCAGCGACGTGATCCCGGCCGCCAAACAAGTGCGCGACGAGGCGTTCAGGCTGCTGGGAGCGGGGGAGAAAAGCCTCCTCGAATATATCGCCGCGCAGCTCGAGTTCAATCAGGTCGCCAAGCAGTATCTCGACACGGCGATCCGCCACCGCCGCAGCATGGTGAATCTGAACACGGTGACCGGGAAACGGATCTTGCCGTGATCGGGGAACGAGAAAGCCGATCTTGTCAAAGCCGGTTGGCCCATCCTGCCGATCTCATGAAAGCGTCGTGGGGCCTCGGCTTGTTCCGCAGGGCCCGGAGGAGTCCGGGAACTCAGGGAGGAGTCGATGGGACGCCGCATTGCACGAAACCGGAAGCCGACCGTCGAGATGATGGAGCATCGCGAGCTGCTTTCGCTGGTCACCGACATTATGGCTGGCAATTACAACGCCATGGTCAACTCCCCAAAGGTCCGCGCGCTGCTTGACGGCGTCTCGAATCCTGGAACCACCCAGGCTGCCTCGGCAAGTGGACAGGTCACGACCAGTGCAACGGTAACTAGTAAAGGCCGTCTTACTCCGACCTCGCAATCGATCGCCCTGCCCCAGAACCAGGGTTTCCTTCCCCCCGCCAGCCCCGGTTACAACCTGCTGCTTCAGCCCACCGGGACCGCGACATCCGCCGAGGTCAAGCGACAGCTCTTCAAGGCCGTCTATCGCGGGCCCTATATCATCACGCCGGGTGCCTTCAGCAGTCAGGCGATGATGGTGAACATCCGGGGCGCGGGAACCAACACCACGATGCTGCACAGCGACATCCAGATGCGGCTGGCGGTGGCCACCGATCCCTCACTTGAGACCACCGGGGCCTCCGCGATCTTCGACCGGAACATCAATTCCAACTCGGTTCTTGGGCTCGACCTGGCGACCCCCCGCACCAATGTTGACAGCGGCGGCAGGCCCAATCAGATCACGGGAGTGACCCTGGACGTGAACTCGAGCGCCGGCGTCTATGACGAGGCATTCGCCCAGGGAGTTATTGACATTCACTATTATCCCTCTGGCAAAAAGACCCCCGGCGCTCTCGACGAGGGAACGGCCGTCGTCAAGATCTACGCCCAGATCTACGCGCCCAACGTCGACTTCCTCCTTCGCAATACCGACATCAATCCCTGACCGCGATGATCCCGCAGGGCGGCGGAAGACCCAGCGGTTGCCGGGCCTTTCTGGCGGAGCCGTCGACCGACTGTTTACAATGAGTCGTAACCGCCGCCGTCGAGCCCGTTGCAAAGCGCGGCCCCACTCGAGGAGTTGACCCTGATCCCCTACGGATGCACAGACCTGCGAATCACCGAGTTCCCGACGCTGGCACCGCGCTGACCATCGAGGACGGGCGATCGTTCCCTGTCCGCGCTGGGCGGGCTTACCACGTCTCTGGTCCTCGAGCATCTTGATGGACAACCATCTCGACCCACGATTCGATGCTGCCCTCGAGAGACCGAGCCGGGCTCCCTGGCGATCGATCGTGCTCAAGTTGACTCTCTTTGTGGGGCTCCTGGTCGCGCTCACGGCCGGCACCCTGATCACGGTCGAATTCTATTACACCAGCCTGATGCTTCGCGATCAGATTGACAACCGGCTCTCCGCGATGGCCGATGACCGGCAGGCTTTGTTGAAGGCCGGGCTTCACCATCTCGAAGAACGAGTTCGCATTCTTACCAGTCGATACCGGCTGCTCGATGTGCTCGATCGCCAAGCTGGCCTGGTGACCCCACGCGATCGCTTGGAGGGAAACAGCGAGCGGACTCTTGACGACGTGCGTCACGATACCAACGGGCTCCTTGCCTTCTGGATCGAGGACCAGGCCGGGCACACGCTTGTCTCCAGCGGCCCGCGGCCTCTGCTCGATCTCTTTTCCGCGGACGCAAGAACGCCGCGTATCGCGAGCCGCGATCCGGCACTGATCGGGTTTCCACGCCAGACCGGTGAAACCTACGCCGCGCTCTTTCGCACGGCGGCCAGGTCAAGGAACCGCGGAGTCGTGGGGCAATTGATGCTCGTAATCGATGTCGGCTCGATCCTGTCCGAGCCGTCCGACCCTCGGCGGTTAGGGGATACCGGAGAGGTGCTCGTGGGAGTTCGGGATCACGATATGACGCGTTACCTGATCCCTCCCCGGCTGATTCCTCGCGACATCGAGATACCAGCGAGCCGGACCCCCGCCATGAGCCGGGCCGTTGCCGGGGAACAAGGGTTCATGCGGACCCACGACCGGTTGGGGCACGAGGTCCTGGCCGCCTTTCGGCCGGTGGGTTACGAGGACTGGGGCCTGGTCGCCAAGATGGATGTCGCCGAGGCCTATGCGCCAGTCAACCGCCTGCGTCGGCTCCTGCTGGCCATTGGCGGTCTGATCTTGACCCTGGGCCTGGCCGCATCGTACCTGATCGCACGGCAGAATGCGGTGCCGATCCGCAAGCTGGCCGCAACGGCCGACGCCATCGCCCGGGGCCAGCTCGACGCCCACATCGACGTGAACTCAGGTGATGAGATCGGTGTTCTCGGGCTTGCATTCACCCGGATGACCGAGCAGCTCGCACGTTCGCACGCCGATCTCGAGCAGCGTATCATCGAGCGCACCCGGGACCTGGAAGCCATGCGCGACCTGCTCGACGCGTTCTTCCGGATCTTCACATCCCGGCTCGATCCCCAGAACATCGAACGAACCTTCGAATCGG
Source organism: Isosphaeraceae bacterium (assembly GCA_049579985.1). Classification (GTDB taxonomy): domain Bacteria; phylum Planctomycetota; class Planctomycetia; order Isosphaerales; family Isosphaeraceae; genus Aquisphaera. The sequence continues at coordinate 20,108 of JBAUOX010000897.1, forward strand.
TGCTGCGGTTCTGTCATCAACTTGGTTATGACCTGGCGATGGTCTCCCTGGTCGATCGCGAAGCGGGAGTGATCCGCGGAGTCCGAGGCTCGGGAACAATGTCGGAAGTGGTCGCAGTGACGGTGCGACCGCTGCAGGGCGATGACATTCTGGCTATCGTCGTTCGCGAGGGACACTCGGTCGTGATCGGCGACTCCACGACCGACACGCGGTGCGATCAGGCGGCAATTGCCCTGGCCCAGATCCGCGGGCAGATCATCCTGCCGCTCATCGGCGACGAGGTGCTGGGCACGCTCCAGGTGGCGACTCCCGAGATCCTCCTCCCGGAGCGAGTCGATCTTCGCCCACTCGAATCGCTGGCCAGTCACACCGCTCGGGCGCTCAACGGCCTGAAGCAGGTGGAGGAGATTCGCCGGCTCAACCGCAGCCGGAAGCAACAGGCCGTCGAGCTGGTCAAGTCCGCGGCGGCCCTGCGGGAACAGACCCGGATTCTCCAGTTGGTTCTCGACTGTATGCGAGAAGGTGTGGTCGTTGCCGACCGTGAGGCGCATTTACTGGTGTTCAATCCGGCCGCCGAGCGGATTCTGGGCCGGAGCTCCAGCCTTGGCGCAACCGACCGCTGGGACCCCCTGTACAAGGTGTACCGGCCCGACCGCGTCACTCCGTACGCCACCGAAGATCTGCCCCTGTTCCGCGCGATCCGGGGAGAATCCCTGGATCATGCGGAGCTTTACATCGCCCATCCCAGCCTGCAAGACGGGTCGTGGACGCTGGTCAACGCCCGACCCTTGCGGGATGACCATGGCGAGATCCAGGGTGGAATGGTCGTCTTCCACGACGTCACCCGCCTCAAGAATGACGAGCGGCGGCTTGCTGTCCAGTACGCCGCAACTCGAGTACTGTCCGAGGTCGATTCTCTGACTGAGGCGATTCCCCTGATTCTGGAGATCGTCGGCCAGCGCCTGGACTGGGACATCGGATCGTTCTGGAGACCCGAACAGGGGGCACACCAGTTGCGGTGCGTCACGCTCTGGCACGGTTCCGACATTGCGTTCCCCAACTTTGAGGAAATAACCCGCAAGACTTCGTTCGCCCCGGGTTCCGGCCTTCCCGGCCGAGTCTGGGCGGCCCGTAAGGGCGCGTGGATCGCCGAGCTGTCCCAGGACTCGAATTTCCCGCGCTGGGCGGCCGCGGCCACGGACGGCCTGTATTCCGGGTTTGCCATTCCGATCCTGGTGCGCGGCGAATGTCTGGGCGTGCTCGAGTTTTTCAGCCGCGTGCCGCGCTCGCCCGACCAGGGACTGCTCGAAATGATGACCAACCTGGGGAGCCAGATCGGCCAGTTCATCGATCGCCACCAGATGCACGCCCGGGTCGTCCAGTCCGAGAAGCTCGCCTCGCTCGGCATGCTGAGTGCCGGCGTGGCCCACGAGATCAACAATCCCCTGGCTTACATAGCCAACAACCTCGTTGTTCTCGAGCGGGACATCGGGTCGCTACTGACAGTCCTGGCGACCTACGAGAAAGCCAACGATCTGCTGGCGTCGAGCAGGCCAGAGCTTCTCGGCGAGATCGATCGGCTCAGCGAGGAGTGCGATTTCCCTTATATCAAGGGGAGTCTCCACAAGATCCTGCGGAGCACGCGGCAGGGCGTCCAGCGCGTGGCCGAGATCGTGCACAACCTTCGAGGCTTCGCCCGGCTTGACCGGGCCGCCGTCGACCAGATCGACATCCATGAAGCTTTGAGCTCGGCACTCGAGATGATCCGCGGCCGGTTGCGCCGCCGGCATATCTCCGTCGAAGAAGAGAAGGGCGAACTTCCTCTGATCTCGGCATCCCCGGTGCAGATCAACCAGGTTTTCTTGAACCTGCTGGTCAACGCCATGCAGGCGATCGAGGTGACGTACCAGGAGTACGGTCGAATCATAATTCGTACGCAATGTAACGCAAAGGACGTGATCATCGAGATCGTTGACAATGGCTGCGGCATCCCCGCGGAGGTCTTGCCTCAGATCTTCGATCCCTTCTTTACCACCAAGATGGTCGGTGACGGCACTGGTCTGGGCTTGAGCATCACGCACGGAATCGTGCAGGACCACGGGGGCCGCATGGAGGTCGAGAGCACCCCCGGGCGCGGGAGCTGCTTCCGTGTCATCCTGCCTATCTCGCGCAGGTGAGACCGCCAGGTTGCCCCTGCCTCAGACCCATGCAGCCCTTGTGACACCGTCATCCTGCCAGAGGCGCACGGAAGTACGCTCGGAATGCTTGGCAACCCTCGCCAAACGCAGCAGGTCGGTCAAACCGGGGGTCGGCGTGGAGCCCGGAGGCTGCATCTTGGAGTTTCGTGCCTCGATCGTTTAGAATACTTTCCCGCGATTGCGCTCAGGCCACCACGGGGTGATGGTCAGTTCACCGCCCACAGGGCGAATGCAGCCGAATTTGAAGGCGAGGTCGCCACCGGCATGTCAGACTTTCGCGAGTGATCGCACTCGGTTTGGTGCGACTGAACTTTCAGTTCAGATGCAGTCTTGCGAGGCTCCATGGATCGAACGACCGTTGCCATCCTGGCCTGGTCGGAGCCGAGATAATGACGTTCCAGAGCATTCCCGAGGTGATTCCCATTGGCATCGCCGCCGTGTTTTCCGGCGCCCTGGCCGTTTTCGCCTGGAGTCGCCGCTCGATGCCGATGGCACCGGCCTTCGCGACCATGATGGCGGGCGAGACGGTCTGGGCTCTTGGCTCGGCGCTGGAGCCGAGCATCGTCGAGTTACCCATCAAGCGCCTGTGCATCGATCTGCGACTTCTCGGTACGGTCACCGCGATGCTGGGCCTGGTGGCTTTTGTCTTCCGCTACACGGGCCTTTTCCGCTGGCTGAAGGCTTATCGATTCGGCGCGATTTGCGCCCCGGCACTTCCCCTGCTCGTCTTGGCCTGGACAGATCCCTGGCACAATCTCTACTGGACCAGGCTCGAAATCGTGAGTATCGGTGGGTCCTCGATCGCGATCCGGTCGTTCGGCCCCGGATTCTGGGCGATGTGCGCGTACTGCTACGCCCTGGTGGCTCTCTCGACACTCCTGCTGATCCAGGCGGTGTTTCGTTGCACTGGTCTGTACCGTGTCCAGGCTGCGGTGATGCTCTTCGGGGTGCTCTTGCCGTGGGTGGTAGACATCGTCGACATGCTGCGGCTTTGCAGGTTTATCCCCGCCGATGTGGTCTCGATGACCTTCGCGGTCACCGGATTCAGCTTCTTGCCCGCACTGTTCCGATTCCGACTGCTGGACCTACCCCCGGTCGCCTGGGCGATGGTCGTCAAGCGGATGGATGACGTGGTCGTCGTGATCGACCCCTGGGGCCGGATTGTCAACCTGAACCCGGCCGCCGAGCGACTGATTGGCAGGAAGTCTCGCGGAGTCACCGGAGTCGAGGCAGCTCGGGCGTTCAGCGAGTGGTCCGCACTGGCCGATCGGCTCGGTCGAGTCGAAAGGCACGAAGAGAGCTTTGAGCTGGACGGACCCGATTCGGCCACGGCCTCGTCGTTCGATGTGCGGATCTCGCCCCTGGGCGACGACGACCGTCCCGTCGGCTGGGCTCTGGTCCTGCGAGACATCACCAGACTCAAGCGCGCTGACCAGGAGCGGGTTCGAATGCTGAGCGAACAGGCGGCACGGGCCGAGGCCGAGACGGCCAACCGGGCCAAAGACCGCTTCCTGGCCACGCTGAGCCATGAGCTCCGCACGCCGCTGACCCCTATTCTCGCCACGGTGACGGTGATGCTGGACGACTCCGCGACACCCGGTCAGTTTCGCAACGTCTTGGAAATGATTCACCGCAATGTGACCCTGCAAGCCCGGCTGATCGACGACCTTCTCGACCTGACTCGCATCCGCAGGGGCCAGCTCCATCTGAAGCGCGAGGTCATCGACGCGCACGGACTGGTCTGCCAAGTCGTCGAGATCTGCCGCGAGGATCTCCGCTCGGCGCGGCTCCAGCTTGTGCTTGACCTCGCGGCCCGGCGCCACGACGTCGACGCCGACCCGGCCCGCTTGCAGCAGGTCCTCTGGAACCTGATCAAGAACGCGATCAAGTTCAGTCCTACGGGGGAAGGCGCCGTCACCATCCGGTCACGAAATCGCGACGATGACCTCTTGCAAGTCGGCGGCTCGTGGCTGGTGATCGAAGTCAGCGATGAGGGCATCGGCATTGAGCCGGAGTTGCTCCCCCGCATTTTCAGCATGTTCGAGCAAGGCGGTCCCTCGACCGGGCCGAAGTTCGGAGGCTTGGGGCTAGGCCTGACCATCAGCCGGTCGATCGTCGAACAGCATGGGGGCCGCCTCGGAGCTTCCAGCGAAGGCCATGGGAGGGGGGCCACGCTGACCCTCGAGCTCCCCGTTGTCGCTGCCGCCATATCCCGACCTTCCCTTCCGCCCCCCACGCCCAGCGTGGTGATGAGCCGTCGATGCCTGAAAATTCTCATGGTTGAAGACAATAAGGATACCCTCAATTACTTCTCACAGATGCTCATGCAGCGGGGCCACGTCGTCCGCACGGCCACCAACCTGGCGACGGCCCTGTGCGTGGCCTCGGAAACCGACTTCGAGCTCCTGATCAGCGACATCGAGCTGCCGGATGGCAGTGGTTTGGAACTCATGTGGAAGCTTCGGTCCAAGGGCTCTGTCAAGGGTATCGCGCTCTCGGGTTTCGGATCGTCCGACGACGTCGAACAGAGCCATTGCGCGGGATTCTCCGAGCACCTCACCAAGCCTGTCGAGTTTCGGCGCCTGGAGGAGGCGATTCAGCGTGTGGCGGCCAGCAGCCAGCTCGAGGGTCTGGTCAAGAATTGACGCCCCGGAGACCGCGCTGGACGCCGTCGCACAGCCTTGCCAGGGAAGCAGAAACCCGTCGTGGAGAAAGTTGTGAGTCACCCACCTGCTCGGGTGAGAGTTCCTGCCGCTTGGGGGCAAGCATCCCGACGAGGTAGCGGTCGCGAACGCTCTGCTCGTCGATCTCCTCCTCAGGGCCCCCGACCGGGCCGAGGAGGTCGCTCAGAACCATCTCTTCGAGCATGGCCCGAAGCTGCGTGGACGAGGGGACAGGAGGTAGCACGTTGGTCATGGCAGCACGTCCACGGGGATGTCGGGGAACCCAGCGAGGCGGTTATCGTTCGACAGGAATCGGTCAAGGCGATGCTCCACGGCGACGCCCAAGTGCAGTGAATCCGCCAGCCCGTAGCGGTGGGTTCCCCGGATCATCGCCGCCCTTTGGTGAGCCGCTGCCGTCAAGCGAACCGTGGTCAAGTGCGGCCCGAGGAAGAAGCGGTGAAAGTCCAGCAACAGGGGTCCGTCGCCTGCCCGCAGCGGCAGGACCAGGCACTCGGTCCAGGTCAACTCGCTGACGACAAAGCGATGCCCGGCGTTTTCCAGAGCAGCGATGTGGTTCCTGGTACGCTGCTGAAAAGGCGGCTGTCCTTCGACCGCGTAAATCACGATGTTGCTGTCCAGGTAATAGAGCATCAGCTACCCCCGGCAAGCGGGCCGGACTTGGCTTGGGGCTGGAGTGCTTGCATCCTTTGCTCGTACTCGTCCTCCCCCTCTCGCAGCCCGGCCTCGATCTCCTGAGCGCTGCGGCCCTGGAAGCCTCTTGCCTGCTGGCTCCGGCGGATTTCGTCAATTACGTCTGTCAACTCCCGCTTGGGAGGTGTCCCAGCCTGGGCGGGTTGAAGAATGACCTTGACCCGGCCCGGCGACAGGCTCGGCTTCTGGTCCAGTTCCAGCGTGCCATCGGGCTTGAGCGTGCCCTCGATCACGACTTCAGTTAGGCTCATGGGGTATTTCCTTCTCGCCCGGCTTCTGATACAGGGCCATATCGGGTTTCTTGAGCTCCGCCTGCCGGTCCTTGATCCAGGCGTCATAGGCCGTGATCAGCGGCCGGAGCTTGGACTCAATCTGAGACGTGGGCGTTTCGCCCAACTCCTTCATGTCGAGCACCAGCCCGGACATCCTGGGCCAGTTAGCCGTGGTCGGTGGCGTTGTCTGGGGCACCTCATGGGTGGGGACCACCCTGGTCGAGAGCCGAAACGCTTTGTCGCAGATACCATCCGGGCATTCGGCGTGGATGCTCACGCCATGTCCGACGCCGAACTCGACGTGGTGGCGATAAAGCATCGCCATCTCCTGCTCCTCGGCGAAGGTCACGGGATCGCTCTTGCCAGGGTCTTTTTGTTGAGGGCGACTGTGAAAGATGGCTTCCTTACCGGGCGACTCTACGATCAGTTCGGGCTGAAAGACCCAGGCCGAGTCGCGCAGTTTCTTGGGCTCCTGCTGGCCGTTGACGAGGAAGAGTGTGACGCTCCAGAAGTCGTCCCGCTTGCGGACGAGGCCCTGAATTTGTACCTCTGGGAACTTCCCATCCGGGGTCCAGTTCAGCCTCCCGACCTTCAGCGGGATCGCTTCGGAGACAGCCTCTCGCTGGGTTCGCTTCCAGACCAGCTTCTTGTCGCCGCTTGCAGCCGTCAGCCTCTCACTCCGATCCCGGTGGTAGTGGCCCCAGCGGGCCGTGATCTGGAGGGCCTCCGCTTCAAGGCCGACGCAGAACGTCATCCCGAACGACGACGGGAACATCGTCTTCGTTGTCGGGGACGACGATTCGGTGGCCCCGTCCTCAACCGACCCGCTGCCTCCCTGCGGAAGCTCGTCGAACTGCTCGGGTGAGAGTTCTTGCCGCTTGGGAGCAAGCATCCCGACGAGGTAGCGATCTCGAACACTCGGCTCGTCGATCTCCTCCTCCGGGCCTCCGACCGGGCCAAGCAGATCTTTCAAGACCATCCGTTCGAGTTCTTCTCGGATCTTCGTCGGGGAAGGGATGCTGCTCAGGAGGCTGGTCATGTCAGGATCTCGACGGCAATGTCGGGGAAACTGCTCAGGCGGGCGTCATTGGTCAGAAACGCGCGGCAACCGTGCTCGACCGCGGCTGCAAGGTGCAGGGAGTCCATGGGCTGAAACCTGAAGCTGGCGCGGATCGTCGCCGCGCGCAGGGCGACGGGCCCTGTGATGGGTTGGATCACGACACCGGGAGCCGTGCAGAAGGCGGCAAACTCGGCCAGCAGCGCGGTATCACCGGCCTTGATTGGGCCGACCAAGCATTCCATGCGGACGATCTCTGTCACAACGAGCAGGTCGCCCCCGCCGCGCAGTGCGCCCAGGCGCGCAGTTGCCTTCTCTCCCCATCCGGGGGGTTGCTCGACGGAGTAGATCACCACGCTGGTGTCGAGGAAGACCATCAGGATGCGTTCTCCTCCCCGCCTGGTTGCTGATCTTGCCCAGGGCGGCACTGCTGATGGAGCCGTTCGACGGCCTGGATCTCAGCTTCGGCGTCGTTCCGGAGCTCGCGCAGATCCGCGTCGATCTGCTCTCTGGTTCGAGGCACATGGCCGCGTGCCCGCTGGCGGGCCCAGATCTCGTTCATCACCTTCCAGAACGCATCGTCAGGCGCGGGCTGTACGGCGGGCTGGACCGTCACCAGGACGCGCCCCTCGGGCATCGCTACCTTGTCATCCAGTTCCAGGGTGCCATCCGCCTTGACAGTCCCCGCCCGCGTAATCTGCATGCTCATGACCGGCTCCATTGCGCAGCGTAACTTTCCCCCTCATCATTTTACCCTCCAGACCATGCTCCCGTCGTAGCTGAGTATTCCTTGCCGGCTGGCCCCGGTGATGGCTTTGCGGATCGGCTCACGGATCGAGTCGGTCAAACGGACGAAGCCGAGGTGACGGGCCAGGGCGGGGATGACTTCTTCACGGTCGTAGGTCGTGCCTTTCCGCTTGACGGAGCGGAAGACCTCGACGAGTTCGTCGGGCTCGCAGTCGGCCATGTTGACGGCCCCGGCACGGACAAGATTGGGACCGTCGGTCTCGATGATCCGGCGGCGGATGGCGGCTCGGAGGTGGCCCCGAAGGGCCTCGTCGATCTTGGGACCGAGCCGCTGGTAGCCGAAGACGAGGGAGACCTCCTTGAGAAGCTCGTCTCGATCGAGCCAGCCCCTGTTACGAGCGGCTTGGCGGAACGCCGCCATGATGTCGTTGGTCTCGATCTGGTCGATCGGCGTCAGACGGGCAGGCGGTTCGGGCGTCGGAGTTGGTTGAACTTGGCGGTCGGCTCGAAGTGCCTTGGTCGAGGTGCCTTTTCGGGTGCGCGATGGCTCTTCGCCTGAGTTGTCCGCAGGGTCGGGGTCGTCTTCTTCGTTGCCAAACTTGAAGCTCGGCGTGCTCGTGGACGCCTTGGATTTTCGACCCCGGCCACTCGATGTGGGTTTGCTGCCTGCAGAGTCAGAGGTGCCTGGCACGCGCTGACTCTTAGATTACGACGCCGGAGGCGTGGGAGCAATTCGCCGCTTCAACGCCGCCAAGAGGGCCGAGAGATCAAGTGGAATCGAAGAGGATGCCACTTGCGACGCGGCGATGTCCTTGGCGAGATCAACGTCAAACTCCACGCCCTTCGGAATGTAACCGGTAATTCTCGTGCGGTCGCACATGCGGCTGCCGATGTCGCGGAAAATCTCCTTGCCTGCGAAGTGGGCCCGCCAGGAACCGTCGTTGAGCTGACTCTGGGCCAGGGTGAAACCGTCAGCCAGGAGCTGATCGATGTGAGACTCCTCTGTCCTCGCGCTCTCTGAGGCGAGCTTCTTGAACCACGAGGTCGAATCGGGCATGGTTCAAAAGCACCCGTTTTCGGGTAACACTCGGGATCTCAGCGCGGACCCTGATCGGTCCCGCGTTGGAGCGGGTTTACGCGAGTCCCTGGTTGCCGTGCTGGGGCTTCAGTTCCGCGAGA
>JBAUOX010000898.1:0-2391 GCA_049579985.1 Isosphaeraceae bacterium
GGCGGCGTGCTTGGCGGCACCGCGGCTCCCGTCGTTTTCATGTCCCGCGCCGATAGCCCCCAGACGCGCCTCAATTCCCTGGCCCTGACACTCGCCATCCTTGATCGGGACTGTGCCGTGCACGTCCTTCCAGAAGGTTTCCCCGATCTCGGGACATAGAGTCGAAAAAGGTGTCAGGAACAGAAGAACGTCTTTCCTTGATTGATGTGCCCGATATCGGGTCCATCTACTTCTCTGCATCATGTCATCTGCCCCGCGACGACGGCGCCGTCCGCCAACCGGCTGGTCCTGAGTGGACCGCAGAATCTTGACTCCTCGGTTCAAGCACTGGTAATCTCAAACTCAATGCGTCATGAATTCCGACACGTAGTGACACTACGGACGTCTTGGAATGATGCGATCCCGAAAAGAAGGCGTCAATCAAAGGAAGGAATACAATGAAATTCTCATTTGCACAAGCATCTTGCTGCGTGACGTTGACGTTCGGCATCCTCATGGGCCTCGAGGACCGAGCCAATGCGGCCTCGATCGTGCAGGGCGTCACTTATCATTTCGCGGAGCATGACACGAACTACGGTTACTATGACCAGTTTAATCCCAATCTCGGTACATTGCTGGATGTGATGATTCAGTGTCAAGGAGAAATTAGTGCTTCTGACGCTTTCGAATTCAGTAATCTCATCCTCTTCCCCATCTTCAGTACTCACACCCCCGTCGATCAGACCTTCACCGGATCTGTGAACTTCCGGGAAAACAGTGACGGTGGTTCGACAAATGGCTCAAATTCGTTCACGCTCACGCTGGCACCTGGACAATACGTGAACGAGGGCGTCTCAGGGGCTTACGACTTGTCGACCACGTACGGGAATAATCCATTCTGGGTGGGGACAAGAGTGCTGCGCCCAGACAGTTATTATAACAGTCAAATTAACTTCTCCGGAGATTTTTCTCTGTCAGCGTCCTCTAACAACCCAAATATCTTCATTGATTCACCACCCTATGGTGATCCGTACGCCTTCGCATCTGACACGGGCACTGAGACTGTCACGTACCTGTATCAGCCTGCTGGGTATGTTCCGGAGCCGCCGACGTACATGATGCTGGGAACGGCCTGTCTCTTACTCCTGGCGGTTCGTTATTCCCTCCGCGGCTTCGCGAGGCCAGACAGAATTCCTGGTTAACGAAAAACTCCCTCCGACCCCACTGGCAGGGACAAAGCCAAAGTCCAAGGGGCAAAGGGGAGCAGAAACGGGGACGCAGCTAGAATCAAAAACTAACTGCGTCCCTGTTTCCAGCCTCTTGAGATGTGGGGCGAGTGCGCCTAACCAATATGGCTTGGAATCCGCGAAACCGGCTCTCTCAACCAGCCCCTTACGAACCGTTCCGGCTCCACCCGATCGCGCTGGCTACCAATCACGGCTTCAACGGGCGTGAACTGAGTGAGATCGAGCGGCTCGTCGAACAGCACAGACTTGGGCTTCTGGAGGCATGGAATGAGTACCTCGGCTAGTACCAAACCCAAGCGTCCGCGAGCCTATGTCCCCGTGACGGCGCTGGCCAAGTCGGTGGAGTTCGACGAGGCGATGATGCAGGTCGTTTTCACAGATGGCCGCGTCTTGTGCGTGCCCCTGGCCTGGTTCCCCGTCCTGCACGCCGCCACGCCTGAGCAGCGTGCCCGCTACGAGATAGGCGGGGGGGGCGTGGGCCTGCACTGGCCGGACCTGGACGAGGACCTCTCTATCGCTGGCCTGATGGCCGGGGTGGACTGGCAGTCGGCGTGAGCTCGTACACCGGAAGACCCAAGCCTGACTACATGGAGAGCAGTGCGCCAAGCCGAACCCGCAACAGATAAATGATTGGCGTGAGTTCATCCGGCGGCAATCCGCTCTCCTGTCCGGTGTTCTGCAGGCTACACTGGTAAACTCCAGCAGGCGGGACAGATAGCCGTGTAGCAGCTGCCGGCGCTCGTCCGGAGAGCCCATGAGTCTTGCTTTTGAATGGGATGACAACAAGGCCAAGCAAAACCTCAAGAAGCACGGCGTGTCGTTCGAGGAAGCGAGCACGGTTTTTGGCGATCCGCTCGCCCGGACGATTCCGGACCCGCTACACTCGGAAGAGGAAGACCGCTTTGTCAACCTTGGGGAGTCCCAGAGCCGACGACTCTTGGTCGTGGTCTTCACCGAGCGCGGCGACAAGATTCGCATTATCAGTGCGCGGGTAGCAACCCGCCGCGAGAGGAAGGATCATGAAGAAGGCAGCTAAACCTAAGCGCGACCCGGACATGCTGGCCGAGTACGACTTCAGCCAAGGCGTGCGGGGCAAGTACGCCCAGCGATACTCCGAGGGCACGAACCTCGTTGCGCTTTCGCCCGATGTTGCGGAGTTCTTTCC
>JBAUOX010000899.1:0-4510 GCA_049579985.1 Isosphaeraceae bacterium
GCCCCCTCGAAGATCTGTCCGGTGACCCAGGCAAAGACCGCCAGCGAGGCGAGGTGGCCGACGAAGACTGGCCAGGACCACCGCCAGGGCAGTCTCTCCAACTCCACGAGCGAGCGTCGGCCTCCGAAGAGTAAAGCTGCCAGGAGGGCGGAGGCCCCTAAACCCGGCACCACATGCGAGTGGGCGACGAACCAGGAGCTCCACCGAGCCCGTGTCTTGTTCGTGTCGGCTCCCATGGCGCCCGGGGCCTGGCTGGTCGCCGTAGCCATGCTCGACGCCCCCGTCGGGATCGTCTTCTCATCGAACCGCAGGCTCAGCGCCAGCACCTCGACCAGCAGCAGTGCAGCCAGGCTCAAGATCTTCAGATAGCCTCGCCACGCCGCACCGCCCAGGAGGGGGTCTTGCGATGCCAGACGATCTTCGGACACAAGTTCACCGCTGCTCATCGCTCAAGCTGCTCTGATGGATGGCAATCGAGCAAATCCCGGCCGGTTCGCAAAGTATCCCGGCCGGTGACAACGATCAACCCTTGCGGGATCGACCGGTGATCAGAAACGCCCCGCCCATCAGCACCGTCAGGGCGCTTCCCAGCGTGCCCGGGTCGATCTCGGGGACCGCCACCAGTGGAATTTTAGCGTGAGCCGTTCCGGCCAACGCAGTCAGCACCAAGCCCAGTCCCACGCCCATGCGTGCGGTGCGGGCCAGCCAACGATAACTTTCTTTCATATGATTTTCTCTCCTTAGTTGAGGTTACTTGACCCGAGCCATGCCCGGGTGCCGAACGAGGGCGTCACTGATTCCCGAGTGCTACGCAGCTCCCGGGAGCCCGAATCCGCTTCGATCATCGCCGGCCATTTCAAAGGCCACGTCCCGACGCTGTGGGTCACAAGGATTCCTTCGATCGGTTTCCGCGGTCGTTCATGCCGGTATTCCATCGCAGGAACCATGTGCCGGACACACGTCTCGCCGCGATCTGGCACATCCCCCATCATGCTTCAATGATGACCTCACTCGAAGCGTGGTATAATAGAACACACCGAATGTGTACCTTGCAAGAGGGAAGATTTATTTTTTTTACGACGTTGTGAATTGTCAACGCACCCCCTCGCACCATTAGATCGCATAGGCCACAGTCAGGTCACGAATTAGGCGTAGACAGAGAGTTCCGTGCAGGCCAAAATGAACATCCAGAGACAAACATGACGATCGCGGGTTTGTATTACACTGCTGCGATCCGGCCTAAAATGACTTGCTCTCTGCCCCGAAGGCGAAATAAGGCTGCCGGGCGGGGATGATCCGCGATCGCCTGCGAGCCATCGACAAGGCGACCGAAGCCGATATGCTCTCGATCCAGCTCGATGATCGGGCCGTCTTTCTCGACCGTTGGCGACAACTGCTCCTCGACCTGCTCACGCCGGAGCAGGTCGAGCACGACCCTCGCCGCGGTGAGCTCGAGCGGGTGCTGGACCACTGGGAGGGCCGCGCGTCGATCGACTCGGCCGGCTATCGGCTGGTTTGGGAGATCCGGCTCCGGATCATCCGTGCAGCGATCTCACCTTTGACGGCCCGCTGCCGCGCGGCGGATCCCCGGTTTCGCCTGGCCGGCCTCGAGTGCGAACCGCCGGCCTGGGCTCTGGTCACGCAGCGCCCCGTTCACCTGCTTGACCCTGCGTATCGCAACTGGAATTCGCTGCTTCTTGCCATGATCGACGCCACGCTTGACGAGGCGAGCCGGACAGGAGAACCGCTCGAGCAGTGGACCTGGGGCAAAAGAAACATCGCCGGAATCCAGCATCCGATCAGCATCGCTTCACCCCGTGCCGGCAACTGGCTCGAGCTGAACATGCCCGCCGAACCCTTGCCCGGCGGGCGCAAGGACATGCCCAGAGTGCAGGGGCCGACGTATGGCGCCTCGCAACGAATGGCCGTCACGACGGGCCGCGAATCCGAGGGGCTACTTCCACATGCCCTGCGGCCAGAGCGGCCATCCCCTCTCACCCCACTACCGCGATGGCCACGAGGCATGGGCGGCCGGAAAGGCGACGCCGTTCCTGCCCGGGCCGAGCGTCAACATCCTGATCCTGCAGCCGGCAAGATCATCCCGGGAACGTCAACGCCGCGCGACCGACCATCGAAAACACTCTGGCTTGAGAGCAGGCGACGTGGCACACTGAAACGGTCGTCATCCGGCAATCAAGCCCCGAGGCCCCCAGGGTCATGAGCACCACACTCACGCAGCCTCCGCAATCCACGATCCAGTACCCTGACGATGATGGTCAGCCCATGTCGGACAACACGCTCCAGTTCAAGTGGATCGTCCTGATCAAGGAGGGTCTCGAGACGCTTTTCCGGCACGATCCCAATGTTTTCGTCGCCGGCGACCTGCTCTGGTATCCGGAAGAAGGCAAACCCAAGGTTCGCCAAGCACCCGACGTCATGGTGGTCCTTGGCCGGCCCAAGGGGGAACGCGGCTCCTACAAGCAGTGGGAAGAGGACGGCATCGCCCCTCAGGTCGTCTTCGAGGTGTTCTCACCAGGATACCGGTTGGACGAGATGCTCCGGAAGTTTTGGTTCTACGAGAAACACGGGGTTGAGGAATACTACCTCTACGACCCGGACGACGGTGACCTGCTCGGCTGGCGGCGGGGAGATGGTGGGTTGGAGGAGATCACCGAGATGAACGGCCATGTCAGCCAGCGATTAGAGATTCGGTTCGAGCCGGGTGAAGGGCCGAACAATCTGAGAATCATCGGACCCGACGGCCAACCGTTCCTCACCCACCAGGAGTTAATGGAGCAAGCCGAGGCCGAACGACAACGCGCCGAGGCCGAACGACAACGCGCCGAACGATTGGCAGCCAAGCTGCGCGAACTCGGCATTGAACCAGATTGAACCAGAATCCGCCTCATCCCCATCATGTTGCTTCGTGCTGACTCAAGAATCTTCGTCTTGTCGTTCGTGATCCTGGCAGGCCAGGCCGCTCTGCTTTGTGAGCGGATCGCGGCCGGCGAGACTCGTACTGCCGACAGGCCTGGACTCCGCGCCGGGGCTCAGGCGATCGACGTGTCTCCCAGGACCTTCCCGGTCCTGATCAACGGGGGTTTTCTCCAGAACAGCGCGACCAGGGTCAATGACCCGTTGTTCGCGAAATGCCTGGTGCTCGACGATGGCACGACGCGTCTGGCGATCGTCAGTATCGATAGCTGCATGATACCCCGGGACTTGCTCGACCGTGCCAAGGAGATGGCTCGTGAAAAGACCGGGCTCGCCACCGCCCGCATGATGATCGCGGCAACTCATACACATTCGGCTCCGGCGGCCATGGGGGCCCTGGGATGCCCGGCCGACCCGGCCTATGTTGCACTCGTGCCCGATCGAATTGCCGAAGCGATCGCGCGAGCGGCCCTTGAAACCCTATCGTTGGTCCCGGCAGGCGCTCACGATCCCTCTGCCAGGGTCTGCTCGACAAACCGGCGCATCGAGCCCTCCAGCAGCTTGAACGCCAGCGGCACATTCCCCCTGGCATAGACATTCTGCTCGTCGAAACTGAGTGTTACCCGGTACCCGGGCCCCGAAAGAATCGCCGACTTTCGATCCGCCGACCACTCGACTTGCCGGATCCAACGGCCATGCTGCGCATGGGCAGCGGTGATCCCCTTCTCGAAGTTGGCGCGCGCGGCGTCGGCGGTCTGGCCATGCTTGACGGTCATGTTCAGCTCGGCCATTATTCTCACCTGGGTCCAATCTGGTACTTGACAGACGTTCAGAAACAAGGTAAGTTTTTTCCGCATTCATGTTAGCCGCGCGGCGCGAATGAGACACGACCCAACTCCATCTCTAGCCAAACGCTCTCCTCGCCAGGCCGGCGACGAGAGCGCATGAAGTGATATTGACCCACGCTCGGTGTGATCGAGATGAGATGTGGCGTGCTTTGGAAAGAGCGCACAAGGCGAAGAAGAGGGCTGGGGCTGTCTCTCAGAGGAGACGCACGTCACCATCGCCTGGTCGTCATCGCCGGGCGTGGGCGGCCTGGATGAGGTCGGAGCCGAGCCGTCAGGCCTTCGCGGCCGCGGCCGGCTTGGCGCCGAGAAACTTCTTGCCGGCCAGGGAGATCATGACGAAGAAGTTCTTGGTCTTGTCGTCCTTCTTGACCAGCTTGTGCTTGAGCAAAGCATCGACCGTTTTCTGGTCGGGCTTCTTGGCGGCGACGAAGCCTTGCGGCTCGGCCACCTTGGCGATTGCCTGGAGCATGGTGATCTGAGGCGGGGTCAGCTTGGGCCCGGCCGCCTTCTTGGGAGGGGCTTTCTTGACAGCCGCCTTCGAAGCGACCTTCTTGACGGTCGTCTTGGATTTCGGAGCAGCCTTCTTGGCCGCGGCCGCCTTCGGGGCGGCCTTCTTCTTGGGAGCCGCCTCGTCCCTGGACTCTCCGGTGCTCTTGCTCGTTGCCATCGTATAAAACCCTCAGTCCGTGTTGACACCTCGTCGATCGGCTAATTCGCCGATCTTGCGC
>JBAUOX010000900.1:0-1609 GCA_049579985.1 Isosphaeraceae bacterium
GAATCGTCGGGGTCCGCCGCCCTTGCCGCGCGCCGAGCTGGGTATCCATGGCCTGAAAATCGGGGCCGCAACTGGTCTAGAAAAGTCCGAGAAACGCGGAGTTCAAGCAGCCAGAAACGGTCCGAGCATACCGCCCTGCGTGGCCAAGGCGGAGATGAGCACGGCGGATCGCCTTGGTTCAGTTCAAGGGAAGGGTCGAGCCTGGCCGGATGGCGTAAGCCGGTAGGGTGCGTCGAGCTTGCGATGACGCACCGCTCAGCATCTCGGTGCGTCTTTGCGACGCACCCTACTGCTGGCGTCCGGGAAGCGTGGTTGGCCCCCAACGTCCCCTTGGCCACTTGGCTTTGTTCTGGCGCTTTTCTACCACCTCGATCCCCCTCTCTTCGCATTCACTGGCCACTGACTACTGGCCACTGTTCCCGTGCCACTGTCTGCTGACCACCTCTCTCATTGCTCTCCCTGATTTCCCGGAATTCGCCCCAGCGGTCAGGCGTGGTGTTGACTCTCTATCACCTCCAAGGGACGGTCTAACCGCGGGAGCGCCAGGCGAACGGCACGAACTTTACGTTTGTCCCCTGCCGCTGCTTGCATGGAGCGAGGTCGGTTGCTAAGCTACATTCTGTTCAGGTGAACGCCGACCGTCGAGACGACGACACATGGCTGACTTGGCTGTCTCCACTTCCACGATCGACGGGTTCTTCCGGCGCTGGGAAGCCTCAGGCGCCGCGGAGCGTGCCAACTACTCGATGTTCCTGAACGAGCTGTGTGATCTGCTCGATGTCCCCAGGCCTGATCCCGCCGGTCCGGACGACGAGAAGAACGCCTACGTCTTTGAGCGCGCAGTCCCATTCCCGAACCCGGACGGGTCGACAACGGTCAAGCGGATCGACCTCTACAAGCGCGATTGCTTCGTGCTCGAGGCCAAGCAGGGCAGCGATAGGGTCGAAACCACCGAGCCTTTCTCGCTGGCGCCACACAGGCGGATGCGCCGGGGGACGGCCGTCCGGGGCACGGCGGGCTGGGACGCGGCCATGTACGAGGCGAAGGGGCAAGCCGAGCTCTACGTGCGTAACCTGCCTGCTTCCGAGCACAACCCGCCGTTCATCATCGTGGCGGATGTCGGCCACAGCATGGAGCTGTTCTCAGACTTCTCCCGCCAGGGCCGCACGTACATTCCGTTCCCCGACCCGCGGACCCATCGGCTCAAGCTTCGCGACCTGGCCGAGGCAGAGATCCGCGAACGGTTGAAACAGGTATGGACCGAGCCGCTCGCCCTCGACCCCAGCCGCCGCACGGCGAAGGTCACGCGCGAGGTCGCCGCCAAGCTCGCCGAGCTGGCCCGATCGCTGGAGCATTCCGGCTATGCCCCCGACCTCGTCGCCCATTTCCTGATGCGCTGCCTGTTCACGTTCTTTGCCGAGGATGTCGGATTGCTGCCGAAGGAGTGCTTCACGGCAATGCTCAGCAGGCTGCGGGAGGAGGGCCGGATCACCGCGTTTCCCGACATGGCAGGCTCTCTCTGGGCCACGATGAAGACGGGCGGCTTTTCGCCCATCCTCATGCAGTCGGTGCTCCGCTTCAACGGCGGCCTGTTCGATCAGGCCACAGC
>JBAUOX010000901.1:0-1959 GCA_049579985.1 Isosphaeraceae bacterium
GTTCTCGGTGGAAATATTCGTCGTCCGGGCCACGGTGAGCGATCGCCCCCGTCATCGCCCGTAGCCGGTCGGCAGGGAAATCCCGGTTCCCGGTCAGGTCGAGCGCTCCGACGATCCCACACATAACGGGCCCGCTTCCTTCCTTTGCCGGGGTTAGCCAGTGGAACACATTTCCCTAATGCTACAACCTTCGATCGTCTCCCAAGCCCGCGGATTTTATCCATTATATCCAGGTTATCCAGGGAAGGGCATGGGCTTCCACAATCATCGGAACAGAAACGAACGCTAAGTACCCTACGCGACAAATAGGGATTGGAATTCCCTGAATCCCGCTCTTAGGTCATGATCCGGGCCTCGTTCAACATCCGGCTCCAAGAGCAAGGATGCCCTGATGCGAGGCCGAATTTCCAATTCATTGCTGGATTGGTGCCGGGGACACTTGTGCCGGTGGCTGGACGTCCTTTTCGGCCTCGCCGCCGGTACCGAGCTTCCACCTGATGTAGCTCGTCAGCAGGTTGACCGTGAACAGGTCATTGATGTTGTTCAGACGGCGGTCGCGATCGAAACTTGTCAAGTCGGCGTAGGGCATTTGGGATCGCAGCGCGGCCAGGCCTTCGTCGGTCAGGCGGCCATCCTGCACGAAACCTGCGTTACCCAATAACGCCGGCTCAATAGGCAACTCGCCTCGAGGGATCTTTATCCTGAACTCCCGCTCCAGGCGAAAAATAATGTCCAAGAAGTCGATGGACTCCGCGCCCAGGTCCCCTTGTAGGGTCGCCGAGGGTTTGATCTCGCGTCCCTCCACGCCCAGGGCTTGCACAAGCAGTTTCGCTAACCTCGCATTGATATCGTTCGAATCCGGCATGGCGTGGTTCCTCTTCCACGAGGGATGTTATCACCTGGTAAATTTAACAGTATAAATGTCTGTTGAGACGTTTCCGGGACATCACCCGATGGTGATCTCCTCTGAAAAGCGCTCGCCCGAGATCATTTCAATAACCCCTTGAAATGCTAAGTGCTTGATGTGTTGCGAAGAGACTCGACCACTGACGAAAATGCGGCCGTCCCGTTCCTCGACCACGAGGCCGCGGACCCGGCCGTGAGTCAGATCCCGGACCCTCGTTTCGACCCGCTCAACCAAGCTCGAGCCGCCGTCAGAACCATCAGGAGCCATGGTGTATCTCCCAGGGGCGAGCGTCAAAACACATGAGCTGAAGCCGTTCTCGCGCGTTTCGAAATCGGCGCGTACGTCTTCTCATCCTTCAACTGCCAACCAGGCGCTGTCGCGGCCCGGCGCTTCGTTCCAGGCATAAGACCAAGATGTATTGATGTAAGCGGCGTCTGGCGCTATGACTTCACGTACAGAGAGAGTTGTAACGCAACCCCTGTACCAAAGGGATAGGGATGGACTGTTGGGCGGGCGCAACTGCCTGGGTGAACGCCCAGAGTAGGTCTGCCTCATGTTCAGTCCTGAGGACCGCGAGCTGCGCTGGTCCGGCATTTGCACAAACCGGCAGGATCTCCCGCAGCCATCGCCTGAGGCACCGAACAGTGGCTCTTGTGGCAGCCGTTTTGCCCGGCTCGTGGGCAAGTTTACCCATCGCGGGACGGGTGTCAGGCGACACCAAAACTGACCCGCCAGGCGACACTAAAACTGACCCCCTCCTGGACACTTGTTAAGGAGGGAATATGGGCCGCGAGCGGTTCTGGAACATCGCCAGAATCGATTGCGGCGTGTTTCCATTTTCCGGACGATAGACGTCATGAGCACGCATGACCCGATCACGGGGCAATCGCAATCGCACGATGCAGACCGGCTCCATCCCGCCCGGCTCGATCCCGATGCGCTGGCCGCCGAATGCGACTTTCGCAGGACCCGCCGTTCCGGTCCAGGAGGCCGGAACCGCAACAAGGTCGAGACGGCTGTCATCCTGACCCACCGGCCGACCGGGGTCACCG
>JBAUOX010000902.1:0-4595 GCA_049579985.1 Isosphaeraceae bacterium
CGGATCGTGATGGGCCGGCGAGGGAAGGAGTTCACCGAAACCGAGGAGCAGCTCTATCGCGGCCTCTACGAGCAGACTCGCCTGGAGCGAGAACGGGCGTTCCAAAGAATCCCCAACCACCGCGCAACCCATTGGCCAGTGGTCCAGGCCGCCAGGTTTTGACAACGCAGCGCGAACCCTTGACGACCCCTCGGGACATTTGGCGACGAGGCGCTCCCCCACCAGGCTGTGAACGGCCCGCAGACGAACCGGGAGATCCCCTGCCCCGGTAACCGCACGTGACGGCGTTGGGAGCCCCCGGCCAGCGTGAGCACGCGGTCCAACGGGAGCCGCCGCATCTCCTCCCCCGAGCCGCGCATCTCCAGGACGGCGCGCGGCAGCGACCGACTGCTCTAGTACCGGCGCGAGGTGGGCTCAGGGCCGGGTCCCTCGTTCCCGGCCCGGTCGCCCTCGACGACCCGGATCGTCGTCACCTCAACCTGCACCGGCCGGCTGCGGTCGATCCACACACCGCGCCGGGGCACCCCGCCCCAGCGCAGTCCCTCGCGGCTCCCCAGGTCGATGGCGAAGAGCCGGCCCTCGACGAGCTGGAGGTAAGCGTGCCGCTGCCCCACGAGCGGGTGGCCCAGGACCAGGTCGGCATGCGGATTGCGCCCGACGGGGACCGCCGGTCGCTCGAAGTCCCGGGCTACCGGCTTCCCCGTCTCCCAATCGTCCCACTCGCGCCGCAACGGTCCGTTCGCCCCGCACGCCTCGAGGAACTGCCCGAGATCGCTGCTCATCACCCTCCCCCACGCCCCACGGGTCGGCCCCCGGCGACCCACACCACCGATTCTCACCGAGGGTGCAGGTGTGGCCGCAAGTCCGACGGCCCTCGCCACTCCGCGGGGCGCCGCCCGCCGCGCCGGAGCACCCCAGCGTGCCCATCGTCATCGTGCCCGCTCCCGCCTGATGGAAGCGGTCTCGAGGATGGCCAGCACGCCGATCAGACAGGCCGACTGCCCCACGACCAGGAGCGTCCCCAGCGCGTCGAGCCGGTGGAGCAACGGCGCCCCGAGGCCGGTGCCCAGGGACACCAGGACTACCACCCGGACCGCCTGCGGCGGCGTCAGGCCGCTCTCGAGAAGCCGGTAGGAGAAGTGACGGCGGTTCCGCGGGAACGAGTTGTTCCGCTCCCGGAGCCAGAACAGGAAGACCCACACCGATTCGTAGAGCGGGACCGCCATGACCAAAAGCGGCGAGAGGACGCCGGAGGGCGAGTCATCCCGCCCATAGCGGAAATAGGTCCCGGCGACCGTCATCGCGCCGAGCAGGAATCCGATGAAGCCGCCCCCGGAGTCGCCCAAGAAGACCCGGGCTGGGTCGCGGTTATACACCAGGAACCCCCCCAGGGACCCCGCCAGCACGAGCAGGACCGCCGGTGCGAAAAGCCCTCCCATCTGAGCTTGCGCGGCGGCGAACAGCAACGATGCGACCAGCCCGACCCCAGCGGCCAGGCCGTCTATGTTGTCCAGGAAGGTGAAGGCGTTGGTGAGCCCCACGACCCAGAGGACCGTGACCAGGCCGCCGACGGCCGGGTACGAGAGCGGCCAGAAGAGTGTGACCCGGCAGCCAGAGGCCGCCAGGACTACGGCCAGCGCCACCTGGGCCCCCAGGCGAAACCACCACCCCGTCTCGAACAGGTCGTAAACCAGCCCGATGATCATGACCGCGGTCGCCAGGCCCAGGATGAGAGCCATTTCTCCCGAACGATACCGCAGCCGTCGACGTAGCGAGCGATCACACCTGGCAGAGGCGGGGGCCCGAGCTCGAGGACCAGGGCCCCCAGTCCGAGCACGGCGACCGTCGAGAGCCAGACCGCCAGCCCACCCCCAAGCGGGACCGCGACGCAGTGCCGCAACGGCCCGCCCGGGAAGTCATCCAGGCCAAACGATGGCCCCCCGCGCGACGCGGGCACACAGGGCGGCGCTCAGGGCGAAGGCGAGGCCACCCAGTGTGAGACCCGTCCCGGCCAGGATCGCCATGTCCCACACCGCCATCGAGGAAACCCTCCCCTGGCAGCCGGCCCGCAGGGCGTCGGGCTCACTCTTGTCTGGCCAAACGATCACCGCCCGGGCCCGGGCCGCCGGACTTCAGATCGACCGGTTCATGATCCTCTGACGCCCCCACTCGATCTCCGTCGTCCACCGGGGCCATCCGCCGCTTGTCGCCGCTCCGGAGCCACCGGATTGCCCGCCCGGCCAGCGACCGAAGCGGCCGGGGCGGCGAGCTTCACCTGTTCGAGGGCTTTCCTCACGAGTGGGCAGCCCCCGGCATGGTCACGCGCCTGAATGGAGTGCTCACCCCCTTCGGTCCGCTCCATCTCGAGCTCCGCGTTGCGGCCGATGGCAAGAGCGCGCGGCTGATGATGTCGAAACTGAAGGGCCATCGGCCCGACAAAATCGTGGTCCACATGTCCGGGCTGACAGGACGGGAGCAAACCGTCGACCTGCCCACCGACCATGACATCGACCAGACCTTGCGGCCCTGGATGCGACCGAGCGGTGACAAAGGCGAGCCGCCCCGACCGTGCCGCCACGTCCCGTCCACCAGCATCATGTCGGTTCTAGAGCATCGGTAGCCTGCGTGGGCGGGGGCCGCGTGGGAAGGCCGCGTCGATCCGCTCGAACTCGGCATCGGTCAGCCGGAGGTCGCCGGCCCCCGCGTTCTCGGTCGTGTGCGCGGAGCTGGAGGCCTTGGGGATCGCGAACAGCGAGGGGCGCCGCACCAGGAACCGCAACGCGACCTGGCGCGGGGTCGCGCCGTGCGACTTGGCGATCTCACGCAGAACGCGGCCCCCCTTCGTGTTCGGGCCGGGGAAGTGCCCGTGCCCCAGCGGGCTGTAGGCGACCACGGCGGCCCCGTGCGCCTCGCACCAGGGGATCACGGCGTGCTCGATCGCGCGCTCCTCCAGGTGATAGAGCACCTGATTGCAAGTGAGCTGCCCCTCGCCGGCGATCTCCAGGGCTTCGTCGAGGTCCGGCTCGTCGAAGTTGCTCACGCCCCAGGAGAGGATCTTGCCCTCGCGCTGAAGTTGTTCGAAGGCGGCGAACGTGTCCTCTAGCGGGTGCTCGCCGCGCCAGTGCAAAAGGTAGCAGTCGAGACGGTCGGTCCTCAGGCGGGCGAGTGAACGCTCGCATGCCGCGATCGTCCCGGTCCGGGAGGAATTCTGGGGAAGGACCTTGGAAACGAGGAAAACCTCGTCGCGTCGGCCGTCGATCGCCCCGCCGACGATGACCTCGGAGTCGCCGTACATCTCCGCCGTGTCGATGTGATTCATGCCAAGGTCGAGGCCCCGGCGCAGGGCAGCGACCACCGAGGCGCGGTCGCTCTCGTCGATCTGCCAGGTTCCCTGCCCGATGACCGGGATCTCAGACCCGGTGGGGCCGAATCGACGCCGTTCCATACCTGTACTCCGCGTTTGTTACGTTCCCTTCGCGAACTGGGGGCCGCCGCTTCCTGCGATACGCGATTAGTCGCGCCGCAGGAGGGGCGACGAATTAACCGCGAATCGGACATGAAGCTAATACTACAGCGCTGGATCAATCGCCGTCGGGAATGCAAACGATGCCGGGGAAGTCGCTTGTGAGCCCGGTTCCTGCCGACTCGGACGGCAAGTCAGGAGCTCCGATCCAGCGCTATAGTACTAAACCGCCCATTTCCCACTGGGGGGCTTTTGCGTCTGGTCACTGGGATGGAATTTGCCGTCGGACCCAAGAACGCGGGGCACCCAATCGTTGAGGTCCGCAGGCCCCTGGATGTCGGGCTCGAACAACGAATCCCCGTCGGCCGTCGTTCCGATCTGACGTGCCGAAACAACTTTCCCGGTCTTCACGTGGCCAGCGGAGCATGTTGCTTGGAAAGGAAGTTTATGACCGCTTTCGCGACAGGGTTGTCCGGGCTGACGAGCTTCACCTCGAATCGATTGATCGAGAGGTTCGTCAATCGCCTCATGGCATTGTACACGAGCTTGTAGGCTTCGGTAATTCCCTTTCGATCGACGACGTCTGAGACGAGGTAAAGAAACCACTGGTCTGCCTCGCTCGTGTAGAGCCAGAAAGCGGCCTTCACATCGATTTTGTCCCGCTTAAGTTGATCGATGAGCCTGGGCACCTCATCGATCTGGTGTTCTACCAGCGTTGCCTGATCCATGGGAGTACCCCGTGTGCGGCGTCCGTGATCGCCGCGATGAGTTCTTGGGCTTCAGCCTGAGTCTTACGCTCGTACCGGCTCTCTTCGGTCCAGTCCTTGACGACTCCCCAGTTGACCTCTGACACCTTATCTGGGCAGAACCGGACCAACCCCTCGGGGCGATCCCCTGGCAGCGCACGGATGCGCAGACCAACACGAGCCGACCAGAAGGCCCCGACCCTCTTGAGCCGCAAGGACGGATGGCGCGGGTCGGCCTGAAGCATCGCGAAGCACCGGTGCCAACTCCCGGGTCTCCGGCGGCAAGCGGCGATAATGGACCCAGAACTCCGGCGTGCCGAAGTGGTTCACGGGGAGAGTGGCGTGCAGCGGCCGGCCTCGACCTCCTCGTCGGTGCGGCGAGCGGC
>JBAUOX010000903.1:0-3359 GCA_049579985.1 Isosphaeraceae bacterium
ACCGGCGCCCGCGGCGAGGCCCAGGCAGGCTTCCCGCATGCCATCCTCGTCGGCCTGCCGACGCTCCGCGCCGCGCGCGGCCGAGGGGTACTCGAAGACTGTGCGCGACTCGATGCGCTTATGGCCATCATGGCCAGCCTCGATGATACTTGCTTGCTCCATCGCGGCGGTCGTGCCGCGCTCCAGGCAGCGAAGGCGGGCGCCTGGGCCGTGCTTGCCGAGGGAGGGACGACCTCGCCCGCCGGACTGCAACGCCTGCATCGGCTCCATGACGAACTCATGGCGCTTTGGACCTCGCCGGGAGGATGCGCCGATCTGCTGGCCGCCACCCTGTTCCTTGACCGACTGGAGGGCGGATCGCGGTCCGTCAACCCCAGAACAGGAGTCCTTTCATGGAAACCCTGATCTTCGAGTATGAGGCAAAACAGCCGTTGACGCGCCGGGCTCATGTCGGCGTCGTGGGCTCCGGTGATCTGGAAGTGCTGATCGAGCCCTCAGACAAGCCGGCCGCGAACGTTCGGGTGCGGACCAGCGTCGACGGCTATGCCCAGGTCTGGAAGGCGGTGCTCGACCGGTTCTTTTCCCACTTCGAGCATGCCGCGCGGGTGGAGATCAACGACTTCGGAGCAACGCCCGGGACGGTGACGTTGCGGCTCGAACAGGCGGGGGAGCTGGTGAAGCCATGACGCCGACGGAACACGGTACCGATCCGACCGCCGCGGAGCGCCGCGACCGCTTCCTGTCGCGGCGGAGCGTCATCGAGATGAGGGCGCGCGAGCGTGCCCAGGCGCTCCTTGATCCCGGTAGCTTCCGCGAGCTGCTTGGCCCGTTCGATCGCCTGGAATCCCCCTGGCTTCCGCTCCAGGGGATCGTGCCCCAGTCCGATGACGGCGTCGTCATCGCGCGCGGGGAACTCGCGGGCAAACCCGCCGTGATCATGGCGATCGAGGGGGCGTTCCAGGGGGGCAGCGTGGGAGAAGTCTCCGGCAGCAAGATCGCGGGTGCGCTCGCGCTTGCGCGACGCGACGGCGAGGCCGGCAAACCGGTCCTGCCGGTGCTGCTGCTCGAAACCGGCGGCGTCCGGCTCCAGGAGGCCAACCTCGGCGAGGCCGTGGTCGCCGAGATCCACGCCGAGATCATCGCACTACGCCGGCACGTGCCCGTCATCGGCGTCATCACCGGCATGGTCGGATGCTTCGGCGGCATGTCGATCGCCGCCTCTCTGTGCAGCTACCTGGTGGTCTTGCCGCAGGCGCGGTTCGAGCTCAACGGCCCGGAAGTGATCGAGCAGGAGGCCGGTATCGACGAGCTCGACGCCAACGACAGGCGCCTGATCTGGAGCCTGATCGGCGGCGAGCAGCGCTACGAGACCGGCTTCGCCGACGCGCTGATCGAGGACGATGCCGAGTCGCTGCGGCGGACCATCCGGGACCTCGCGGCGCAGGGCGTCCCCGCCCGGCACAGGACCGAGGCGGTCGATGACTATCGCCGCCTCCTGGCGCAGATCGATCCGACAGGGCCGCTGGACGGTCCGGGGTTCCGCCGGATCTGGCCGAGAGGAGAGCTGCGATGAGCGCGGCGGCACCGCTGTCGAGTCGCGGGCGGACCTGGTTCGACGCACTGGCCGACGGGGCACAGCGGGTTGAGACAGGTCTCGGGTCGCTGCTCGTCGCCGACGCGACCCTGACGGGCGAGCGGGTGCGTCTGCTCGCGGTCGTCCCGGACCCTCGGAACCGGTTCCCCCGGGCTCGACACGGCGAGCTCGGGCTCGAGGAGGGGTGGGCGCTCGCCCGCCACATCCGCGACGCGATCGCCGCCGATCGTGCCGACGCGAAGCGGCCGATCATTGCCGTCGTCGACGTCAAGAGCCAGGCCTACGGGCGCCTCGAGGCACTCCTGGGTATCAGCTTTTCCCTCGCCGCGGCCGTCGACGCGTATGCCACGGCCCGGATGGCCGGCCACCCGGTCGTCGCACTGATCGTCGGCTCAGCCATCTCGGGGGGCCTCCTCGCGCATGGCGGCCAAGCCCACCGCCTGCTGGCGCTGGATGCCCCCGGGGTCACGGTGCACGCGATGGGCAAGGATTCGGCGGCGCGCGTCACCCGGCGATCGGTCGAAGCCCTCGAAGCGCTCGGTAAGACGGTCATCCCGATGTCGTATGACATCGGGCAATTCGCCAGGCTCGGCCTGCTGCACGAGCTGATCGCCGGGATCGACGCGGATGCCCCATCGGCCGGGCAGATCGCCAAGGTCAAGGCACGACTGGCCGCGGCCATCGCCGATATCCGCGTCGATCCCGGCGATCTGACCAGCCGGCTGAACAACGCCGAGGCGAAGATCCATCGCGCCGCATCGATCGAGGTCCGGAGGAGATTGGCCGAGCAATGGGACGCGTCGTGATGCGTGGCAACCCGAGGCCCAACAACGCGACCTGGAGTCTCTGCGGAAGGCGTGGAGGTAAGCAAAGCAGACTGGTCAGGTGTTTTCCAGCCTGTTGTCTCTGGGGCTGGCTTTCCGGTTGGGGTCGTCGGCAGGCCCAGTCTGTTGTCGAAGGGTTTCGAGCGACAGGCCGCTTGCCAGCCGCACCAGTTCGTCGGCCATCGTTTCAAGGTGTTCCACCAGGGGCCGGGCCGCGTCGAGACGGCCCTGAGCCGCGTGATCTTTGAGGTCCGATGCCACGTCGCCCGCCGCCGTGGAGAATGCGAACAGCAGCGCACAAAGTTTGTGAGCGGCTTCCTGGACATCGTGTTCCGTCTGGAGCGTGAGTTCATGATCAAGATCCGGCAAGGCGAGTTGTTCCCTGAGCCGGTCTTCCGTCGCGGCACGGAGATCGTGCGGGGCGGCCAGGTGACCGACGAGGGCCTGGCCGCGCTGCGCGCAACTGCCCTATGCTGACTTGAGGGATCTGGAGCGCGATCGTCGGCTGAACCGGATCGATGACCTGTTCACCGTCGATCTGTTGTCGAGCTTCATCACGTGGAAGCTCGGTCGCCGCGGCGAAGCCGAAAAGGATGTCCAACCACCGGCTCTTGTATCCCCGAGCCCGATCCATCAATGAACTGACAGTAGGAACAACCGAAGAGAACGGACCCAGGGAGGTCATGGAGTCCACTTTATCTGGGTTACCTGGATGTGACATAATCAATTGGGTGGATTGGAAAGCGATCGCAAGTTGGAGCCGTGGGGAAGTCTATTCCATTGGGTTATCCCGGCAAGCGGAAGGAACAAGTCTGTTATGTGTGGGATCGTCGGAGCGCTCGACCTGACCGGGAACCGGGATTTCCCTGCCGACCGGCTACGGGCGATGACGGGGGCGATCGCTCACCGTGGCCCGGACGACGAATATTTCCACCGAGAAC
>JBAUOX010000904.1:0-3780 GCA_049579985.1 Isosphaeraceae bacterium
CTTTACTCACATCGCTCCGACGATGAAGACCATGGCGGGCCTGCTCCGCCAGGGCCGCTTCGCGGACGAGATCATGCAACTGACCAAGACAGAAGTAGGAGAGAAAAGATGACGACCTGTTCGTGCACTTCCAGTTCGTGCTCTTCGACCAAAAGATTCAACGGAATCATCAGGCTCGATGTCCGTGACTCGACGCCTGACTGGGAGCCGTACCTCCCTCCCAAAGCACCCGAGGGCGCGCCGAACATCCTGTTCGTGCTCTTCGACGACACCGGCCTGGCGGCCTGGGAGCCCTTCGGTGGCAAAATCAAAATGCCGTGCCTGCAGAAGATCGCTGACAATGGGCTGAGATACTCGCAATGGCACACGGCGGCTCTCTGCTCGCCGACCCGCGGCATGCTCCTGACCGGCCGCAACCACCACCTCAACGGCAACGCCAGCATCACGGAGGGGGCGAACGGATTCCCAGGCCAGCACGCCCGCATGCCGGATGAATGCGCCACGGTCGCGCAGATCCTCCAGGACTGCGGCTGGAGCACCTTCTGGGTGGGCAAGAACCACAACGTCCCCGAGACAGACGTCGCCCTCGGCTCCACCAAGAAGCAATGGCCGCTGGCGAAGGGCTTCGACCGCTTCTACGGCTTCATCGGTGGAGAGACCAACCAGTTCTATCCCGATCTGATCGCCGACAACCATCCCGTGGAGCAGCCGTATCTGCCGGGGCCGGGGGGCAAGGATGAGCCCGTGCCACCCGCTGGAGATGCTGGAGTTGCCGAGGAAGGCGTTGACGACTATCACCTCTCCAAGGACCTGGCCTTCCAGGCGATTAAAATGATCAAGGACCAGCAGGCCAGCAACCCTTCGAAGCCGTGGTACATGTGGTTCTGCCCGGGAGCCAACCACGCCCCGCACCAAATCCAGGATCCAGAAAAAGCCAGGATTATGGAGGAATACGGGTACAACGGCTTGTTCGACGCGGGCTACGAGGCCTACCGCACGGATGTGCTGCCGAAGATGATCGAGAAGGGCATCCTGCCTGAAGGAACCGAGCTCACCCCACTCAACCCCCTGCCGGACGGTGTGGCGAACCCGGGTGACCACGTCCGCCCATGGAATGAGATCAAACTCCGCGAGGAGCAGGCGCTGTTCTCGAAACTGATGGAGGTCTACGCCGCGTTCTCGACGTACACCGACGAGCAGGTAGGCCAGATCTATGACTACCTCAAAGAGACCGGCCAGCTCGAGAACACCCTGATCATCTACGCCGCTGACAACGGTGCGTCGGGAGAAGGCAGCCCCAACGGCTCGGTGAACGAGAACAAGTTCTTCAACGGATACCCAGACACCACAGAGGAGAACCTGAAAACGGTCGAGCAGATCGGGGGCTTCGATAAGCTCGGGGGCCAGGACACGTATGAGCACTATCCGACCGGGTGGGCCGCGGCTATGTCGACACCGTTCAAGATGTTCAAGCGCTACTCGGAGTATGCCGGCGGCACCTGTGACCCGCTGGTCATGTCGTGGCCCAAGCGCATCAAGAAGGTGGGTGAGGTCCGCCATCAGTATCACCATTGCGTGGACATCGTCCCTACCATCCTGGAGGCCTGCGGTCTGGAGATGCCCGAGGTTTACAAGGGCGTGAAGCAGTACCCGCTCTCGGGCGTCTCGATGTGCTACACCTGGGATGCGGACCCCAACGCTCCGACAAAGAAGGTGCGCCAGTATTACGCCATGCTCGGAACCCGTGGTATCTGGGAGAATGGCTGGAAGGCCGCTTGCCTCCATGCTCCGCTGAGCGGCAAGGGCAACTTCGATCAAGACGAGTGGGAGCTGTACCACGTGGACGAAGACCGCTCCGAGTCCAACAACCTGATGAGGCTTAAGGATCTCAATCCCGAGCGCCAGAAGAAGCTCCAGCAGCTCATCGCTGCCTGGTTCGAAGAGGCGGAGAAGAATATGGTCCTGCCGCTGGATGATCGCGACGCCTTCCAGCAAGCCAACGTTGAACGGCCCACCGAGGAAGGGCCCCGCGATAAGTATACCTATTATCCCGGCGCCGCACCCGTGCCGGAGAGCGTCGCGGTCAACATCCGTGGCTGTTCGTACATGATCGAGGCCGAGGTCAAGATCGGGTTGGAAAAGCAAACCGACGAAAAGTGCTCGGGCGTCATCTTCGCGCACGGCTCGCGCTTCGGCGGTCACTCGCTGTTCATCGGCGAGGACTCGAAGCTGCACTATGTGTACAACTTCCTCGGCCAAGAGGATAAGAGTACGTATCTCGAATCCCCCAACAAAATTAAACCCAAACTCGACCTCAAGGATCCTGAGAAGCTCCATACGTACACCTTCAAGGTGGAGTTCCAGAAGTACGTGGGATCTGCGGGGACCGGGCAGTACGGCGAGTCGTTAGGTAAGTTCAGACTCTCCGTGGACGACGCGAAAGGCAATCCTGTTGAGGGGTGCACGCAGACTGGCAAGTTCACGCTGTGCGGCGACGGCCTCTGCGTCGGGTACGACAGCGCTGACGCCATCTTTGATTATGGCAAAGTAGTGGACCCACCGTGCGAAGTGGAACCCACGTACCCGTTCAAGGGTGGAGAGATCAAAGAGGTCGTCATTACTCCAGAGCCAGAGGTCGTCGGTATTACTCCAGAGAGGAGGCCCCGAAGGCTCACCCCGTTGCTGCTCGCGGGAGCGTTCGCCGCAGACTGAAGGTGATCAAGCACGAGGCGCGCGCCATGGAAGTTTTCATGGCGCGTGAGGGGCATGGCCCACCTGTCCCCGTGAATCCTAACGCGGCTATGCCGCGTTAGGTTGTTTCCGGAAAGGCCCAGACTTTCGAGCTTTCCGCAACTCGGCAGGGCCGAGATGTCAGTTATTCGGTTCCCGTGAAGCTGGAGCGTCACGAGATGGAAGAAAAGGGGGGCATACGGGTTTCTTTACCGGCTCCATGGGCTCCGAGCCAATAAAGCGCTATGTCCCCCTTTGTTCTTCCCGGCTTCTCGGGTCAGGACTACCGATTTAGCGCGGGCGGATTCACGTGACGGCTGCACGAGCATTCCGATGTCATCCTCGCGCCCTTCGTCGGCCGAGGGGCGCTCCAAGAACGCCCAGACCAGGAGGAGATTCCCATGAGGAACATAGAGCGGACTTCGGTTTCCTTGGCGACATGCGTTGCAACGATCCTCAGCCTCGTAGCGATTCCGATCGTCACCCGGGGCCAGACGACCGGGACGGCATCCACACCACAGCCTCTCACACCGCTCGAGCAAGTCTGGTACAGCGGCTTGGGCGATGGGTACCACTATCGCTTGGACTTTACGAGTCCCGACCGCTGTGCCTGTGTGAGACGCAGCGTCGGCCAGAGCACCTACACGGCGGGGACGGCCGACTTCACCGACCCGGCGACAGGCAAGCTCCTGCTGTACTCCGACGGCAAGAAGGTCTTCAACGGCCAGACGCACAAGGCCCTGGACAACGGGACCGACCTGAATGGCACTGATATCAGCAATCCGGTGCAGATCACCCCAGCCCCCGGCGGTACGCGTGACCTGTTCTACATCTTCACCAACTCGGGCAACCAGGTCTTGTACTCTATCGCCGACCTGTCGGTCCAGCCCAACGGCCGGGTTACGGTGAAGAACCAGGGGCCGCTGGCCACCAACACCGGCGAGACGCAGGGGATGGTGCCGCACGCCAATGGCCGGGCCATCTGGTTGCTGGTCTACAACACCGGGGCGACCGTCGACGCCTACCTGGTCGACGGGCCGTCCGGGGTGG
>JBAUOX010000905.1:0-3373 GCA_049579985.1 Isosphaeraceae bacterium
CCATCCTGGGGACGGTCTGAGTTACCCCAGCCAGCCTCGCAACAAGCATTTAATTCTACAGCGCCAGATCGATCGCTGTCGAGAATCCAAACAATGCCGGGGAAGGCGCTTACAACAAGCCTGAAGCGCAAGCGAAGGGCATTGAACAATATGCATTTTCGAACGCCCTTCGCTTGCGCTTCAGGCTTGTGAGCCCGGTTCCCGCCCACTCGGACGGGAAGCCCGGAGCTCCGATCCAGCGCTGTAGTTCTAGAAGGCGTACCTCACCTCGACGAGCCGGGGCGCCAGGGGCGGGAGCGGCAAGGGGTCGACCGGCTTGGCCCCGCGCACCACGCAGGTTTCCCAAGGCGGGATGGTGCCCGTGCGGTAGAACATGTCGACATACATCCAGTCGGTCTCGGCAAAGTCGAAGTTCACCAGCGCACGCCAAGGGATTCAAGCAAGAAAAGTGTCGATGCAAGATCGGTCTGCCGGCATCGACATTCAGGGAAGGCCGGAAGACGCCCGCGATGGACTTGATGTTTTTCACGCACGCTGCACAATGGAGAAGTTGCTCTCCTGTGCGTCTCCCGCAGTCCACAATCCCCCCGGAAGTTCTGGTGATGCGATCTCGATCAACCAAGAAGGACAGATCAACGACTCGTCCTGTGCACGTGGATGAGTCGGGCAGGATCTTCGACGCTTCCGGCCAGCTCGTCTCGGCTCCCGGTCTCGAACCGACCAAGGTAAGCAGGGGGCTCGATGATGAGTCCGCGGGCCGGGTTCGTCCATTGAAAGACATCGTCGCCTACGAGCAAGAATGAACTACGAAGTTCGCCTGACCAAGCAAGCCGAGGCTGATCTTCTGGCACTCCCGCCGCACCTTCAGCAGTTCCTCGCCCGGAGATTGGAGGATCTGGGAGTTTCCCCCTCCCGAAAGAGTCGGCCCTCGGTCTCTCCTCCCCATCCTCCCAACTTCATGTTGCATGAGACGGAGTACTCCGTGGGCAGGGAGCGATGGCATTTCTATGTCCTGTTCCGTTATCACCAGGACGAGAGCTCGATCGTCGTGAACAGCATCGGCTACCAACGGCTCTGAGCTCACTCTTGGCTACACCGGCTTCATCGCTTCGGAGCTCTGGGACGCGAAGCGGCCATCCTTCACCAGCGAGGCCATCGACCGTCGCAAGGTCCGGGATCCATCCTGTCTGTTCGCACTCGCTAGAAGGCGTACCTCACGTTGACGAGCCGGGGCGCCAGGGGCGGGATCGACAAGGGGGCGACCGGCTTGGCCCCGCTTACCACGCAGGTTTCCCAACGCGGGATGGTGCCCGTGCGGTAGAACGTGTCGACATACTTCCAGTCGGTCTCGGCAAAGTCGAAGTACCACGGATCAAGGTCGGTGACGCCCGCCTCGTGCAACAGTTGGAGCCCGAACCGCGCGGCGTTGCGCTCGTATTGCTCCACGGCGTCAAGGTAGACCTCGAGATCCTGGTTCGAGACCCCGACGATCTCAGGCCGATACGAGGGCGCGACCCACTGCACCGAGTGGCCGAAAAGGTGCAGTACCAGGAAGCACTGCATCTCGAAATCGACGGCCGGGTCGATCGTGATCTTCAAGCCGTCGAAGATTCCCAGCTTGGGACGCTCGAGCATCCCGTATTCCAGGCCGAATCCAAGGGCGACGACGCGGACCGTGATCCTGGTCCACACCCGCACCAGCGTTCCGGCGTCGAGTTTTCCCACAGTACTGTTCATGGTCTGCTCCCCATTCCCCCCCTGGCACGTCGACACATCCTCGGTCCCGAAACGCCACCCCGCGATCTGATCAGAACTTACCAGGAATCAGGCCATGGCCAAAGCCCGTAGACGGCTCTTGAACACAAGATCGCCGTGTGTCGTAGGCCGGTTCTCGGTTGACCGCCTGGCACGCATCCGGGCATCCGGGGCGCCGTCGGCCGCGTCCCCCCGAGTTATTTCAGCGTGCAAAGCCGCCGCAGCAGCCCCGCGGGGGCAGTCCAATCGAGCCGGAAAAGAGGCCCCGAGTGGGGCGTCGCGGAGAGGGCGGCGAGGCCCCCTTTCTTCAGCTCGAACGGGAATCTCCCGACATCGCCCAGGATCAGCAGGCCCACCAGATCGCTGAGATCCGGGTTGTGGCCGACGATCATCAGGCGGTCTTCCGAGCGATTCCGAAGCCAGTCCCGAAGCCGGTGGGGATCAGCACCGGCGGAGAGCATCATCGACGTCTCGAGCTTGTCGATCAGGTCAAGCTCCTGGGCGACGATTTGCGCCGTGCGCCGGGCCCGGGGCAAGGGACTGGTCACGATCCTCTCCACATCCAGTCGCAGCGCGGCCAGTCCGCGCCCGACCTGTCGCATCCGCTGCTCCCCCTTCGACGTCAGAGGCCGCTCATCATCGGCAATGCCCGGCGTCCCGTGGGGGACTGCGATTCCATGGCGCAGAATGAATAGCTCGGTCATGAGGAATTCCCATTCGGGCCGGATCGGCAGCAAGGAGAAAGCTTTGATCCTACCGAAACGATCGCACTCCCGCGACCCTCGAGACCGTTACCAGCACGGAGGTTCTCGGTGGCTTTACAGCCGGCCTTTCTCCGTATAATCTAGGAGATGTCAAATCTTGGCGTTGCGTGATCGGTCCCGGGAGCTTCGGGCCGGCTGGTACGGTTGTTGGGTGAGGTAACGTCACCGTCCCGTTCTCGTCTCTGAAAGAGGCATGGCATGGCACAGGCCATCGTGAATCCGGAGGAAATCCGCCGATTCGCCGCGCGGCTGAAGCAATTCAACAACGATCTCATGAACCAGTTGACCGTGCTCCACGGTCAGGTCTCCGGCCTGGGCCAGTCGTGGCGCGACCGCGAGCACGACAAGTTCGTCGAGGAATTCGAGCAGACGATGCAGGTCGTCAAGCGCTTCGTCGATGCGACCAACCAGCACATTCCATTCCTGATGCGCAAGGCCGATCGTGCGGACGAGTATTTGCAGCAGAGATGAGAGAGTGGCTCGGAATAGTGGCGAGTGGCTCGGAATAGTGGCGAGTGGCTCGGAATAGTGGCGAGTGGCGAGTTACGAGTGGCGAGTGAAGACGGGAAGGAGTGGCCAGTGGCCAGCGAAGACCGGAGAGCCGTCCGCCATTTGTCATCTGCCGTTCGCCATCTGCCATCGATTGACTGACTACTGACCGCTATTCACTCGCCACTCGTAACTCGCCACTCGCCACTCCTTCCCAAATCATCCCGACAGCTTGGTAATCAGGGTGATCAGCGGCAGGAAGAGGGCGATGACGATGAAGCCGACGATGCCGCCGAGGACGACGATCATGATCGGCTCGAGGAGGCTGACCAGAGATTCCACGGCCACTTCCACCTCTTCGTCGT
>JBAUOX010000906.1:0-20217 GCA_049579985.1 Isosphaeraceae bacterium
GGCTCGGGCACGCTCGCGAGGCGGAGGCCCTCCGGGTCCGGTTCGACGCGGGGCCGCCGGCCACGCCGGCGCAGCTCGTTGAGCACGCGGAGGTGGGCGATCCGCAGGACCCAGGCGCGGAAGGTGCCTCGCGCCGGGTCGAAGGTGCCGGCCTTGCGCCAGACCGCCACAAAGACGTCCTGGACGATCTCCTCGGCGGTGGCGCGGTCGAGCGTCTGAGCCGCCAGGTTGAAGACCAGCGACGCGTAACGGCCGTGGAGCGGGCCGAGCGCGTCCTGCCGGCCGGCGGCGAGCTGGCCCATCAGCTCCTCGTCGCTGAGGCTCGGGCCCAAGGGCGGGGGCGAGGTGTCGGTCGCGCTCATCGTTGTCATCTCCCTACCTCGGCCGCCTGCGACACGTTGGCCTCATCCCAGAGAAGCTGTCCCCGACCGTGCAGGCCCGATGATACTCGGTGAGAGCTTCTCTGGTTCTGCGTGTTATACCTGGGTTGAGCACGTCCGGCCACGTGGCGGGGCGGAGACGGCCTCGAACCGATCTTCATCGCTGTGATCGCCGTCTTCCCGGCTCGATCTCCGCGCCGCAGCGGCCCGCCAGGCGTCGAGCGACCAGGCCCCGGCCCCTGCGACGAGCAGGAAAAGGCAGCCCAGGAGCATGGTGAAGTCGAGCCGGGACTGGTAGGCGAACGCCCAGAGCCCGACCTTGGGGGCAGCGGCCACCGGCTCGGGCCCGGGGCCAAAGAGCAGCGGGAGCTTGCTCGTGCCGATTGCCACGAGCATGTTGAAAACCAGCGGGATCGCCGCCAGGCGGGTGGCCAGTCCCACCACGAGGAGGAGGCCGGCAGCGATCTCCACGACGCCCACGAAGTTCGCCAGGAACTCGGGGGCTGGGATCCCGAGCTTGGCGAACCGGCCGACACCCTGGTTGGGGTAGAGGAACTTGATCAGGCCCGAGGCGCAGAAGACGCCCCCGACGGCCAGTCGAATCAGGATCGTCGCCGGCGGCGCGGTCCCGCCACCGGGGAGGAAGAGCCATCGCAATTGCTTTTTCATCGTCATTCGTCCTTTCCCTGAAGAATTGTGGCGCGATCCGGCCGGATGGTTCTCAGCCCACTACTGATCCTTCGCACGCCACGATTTTAGTGTGTTCCTGAATTCTCGCCGTGCTGCGATCACAGTCGCAGTCACCAATTAGGCTGATTCCCCAAGACAGCAGTCCTCGACCCGCTGGATGAGACTGTCCAGCCACCGCTGGAGTTCATCGCACCGCAGCGAGTGGAACCGCCGGAGACGGTCGATCTCCATCTGGAGACCGGCGAGTTGCTGTCGCAGTTCGTGCCCATCCTCGTAGTGGACGCAGGGCATTCGGGTGAGAATCCTGTGGGCCTGAGAAGCCAGCGACCTCACCCGAGTGCAGAGCATCGCGGGTTCGATCGCCTCGCAAAGGGGACAGACCCAGCACCCGTCCGACCCGATCTGCTCGAGCGCCTCATCGAAATCACGTCTGGTCGGGTCGTTCGTCGATTCTTCGGCCGCGGAGCAGGGGGACGCGTCCGGCGCCCCGTACAGCTCTGCCCCGTCCGTCCCGATCGCCGGGAACAGCCAGCGCGGGTCGAAGCGATGTGAGTGAGAATTGAGGCTCATATTCGGTGGTCCTCATAGCTTGTTGGACTGTGGTGTCGACTCGAGGGATCTTGGGGCTCGGGGCACGTTCCGAGGCCCCGGCTGTCCCCACGAAGAGCACGTTCGCGGCCGCCGCGCGGCACCCTCACCCCGTAGTTGACGTCGGCGCCGTGGGCCGATGCGAGAGCGAGGAGGAAGGCATCGGCAAGAGCGACCAAGGCCGGTACCGAAGAGGACTCGCGCATGATCGAAGATTCTCCGTGAAGAGTGGGATAAGGGGCCGGGCGGCCATCCCAGGCCACCCGGGGAAGACAGGGCCCCAGATGATGATCTCGTCTCCCCGGAACTGAATACACCGGGCCGGCCGTCCCGGATTCGTCTTTCTCGTGACTTCTCAAGGGGTAGGCGAAGGGGACACTCTTAATTGTTTCGGTAAGTTGGACGATCCAGGCAAACCGGCTCTCCGCAGACTGGGCATCTTGCCGCAACAATTAAGAAAGTCTCCTTTGTTCGTTACCTCCACAACTCCTTCTGATCGAAAAAGTTGGGCTTGATGATGGTGTTCCTGTATCCCCTATGAAAGACCGGCGTGGTTGAACCCGACATGGGTGGGACGAGCCAGCTCCACTGCCCGGTGATTTCTCGTCCAGCCTTCTCCTCCCGCTCGACGTGGCTCATGAAGTGCTGCGCGGCCATATAGTGGTCGATCAGGGTCACCTTGGCCATCGCGAAGGAGTAGTTGACCGCCACATTCATCTCCAGCAGGGCACGATCAATCCAGAGCGAGCGCTCCGATCGCGTGTCCAAACCCATCATTTTGGCGAGCACGGGCAGGAGGTTGTAGCGAGAGGCATCGCCGAAGTTACGCGCCCCGATTTCGGTTCCAATATACCACCCGTTGAATGGTGCAGCGGAGTAGTTAACACCACCGACCTCGAGGCGCATGCCGCAGAGAGCAGGCACAGCATGCCACTTGAGCCCTAGGTCCGCAAACCAATCGAAAACGGGGTGGACCAGCGGTACTTCGACAACGGCATCTCGCGGCAGCTCGAAGAGCCGCGGTGACTTGCCGGGTAGTTGGATCGCCAAGGGGAGCATGTCGAAGGGAGTCCCTGCGCCCCCCTGCCAACCCATGGCGCGCAGGGCGTCGGTCAGCGCGATATTGAGTGGATCGCCGATCACGGAGCCGTCTCCCTGACGATAGCCGGCATAGCGGATCAGTTGCGAATTCCAGATCCGTATTCCCACCCCGCCGGGAACTACAGGGGAGAAAACCGTTATGGTCGGCCGGATTTTGCCGGAGTTGTACGCCACGCGAAGATGTTCGGCGCACGACTGGAATATCTCCTCCTCGGTCGCGAGGTGGCGCATGTCCCGCAATTGGAGGCTTTCCCAATACAGTCGTCCGATGCATCGATTGCTGTTCCGCCAGGCAACTCTGGCGCCATGGGCGAGCTCGTCAGCCGTCTGCCAGTAGGTGCCCGTGCATTCGATCTCGTGGCGCACGGCCTCAAGTCGGCTCGCTAGTCGTTCCGGGATTTTTTTCTCCCGATGATACAGTTCCATGTGCGCTCGGGCCTCGGCCCATGTCGAATCCGGTCTCCCAGTGCAATGTCGATCACTGGTGTCGCCTGACAAGTTCGGTTACAGCAATCTGCTGGATCTCGGATTCCCGCGGTCCCGATGGCTTCGGTCATTGTCCTCGCGACGAGTCGAACCTGGTCTCCGACCTGCGAGCGGAGCTCGAGAACGCAGGTTCGAACCGGGCCGAGAAACTAGAACTAACCCATTAGAATCAAGAGATTAACGGCCGATGGGCTTGGTTCTTCGTCGGCGAGCGACCCCCATTATCGATCTTGAAGGAGCAGGGGGTGCAGAGCCTGTGGGAAAGAGGCGGGCACAACTCGCGAGTGAGGCCGCCTGGGCGGGGCGCTCTGGCCGCACTCGAATCGATGGGCATCGTCCCAAACCGCTAGATCTTTGCTGGACACTTGTTAGCTCAAGCCGCGCGGGCCTTCAGTTTCGCCTTGGCTTGGGCCTTAGCCTCGTCGAGTGCCGTGGAAAACTCATCCTGCAGGGGACTCCAGAAGTCATAGCTGGCTAGCCTCAGCCCCAAGTGCTCGTAGGGGCACTTGCCCTTTCACTTCCCCCCTCGAAAGGCGCGAGTGTTCCAGTACAACCTCTTCAAGTCGAGCAGGCCTGGGGTTAATGTCCGATGCCGCGACTGGTGCATCCGCAGCACGCTGTTCATGCATTCCACCGCGCTGCCGGCACGTACTGTACCACGCAATACCGCCGCCACTTGGCGGTACCACTCTCGCCAGTTCGGATCCAGTTTCTGGCAAATCTCCTGCTGGACCACATGTGCCACATGCCCGGCACCGGTGACCGACCCCTCGACGGATTTCCTTGGCCGTTGCCTACGCAGCCACCATAGCCGCACCAAGACATCACGCAGTTCCTGAGGAACCGGGATCAACGCCAACGCGTCGTGCACTCGGTCCAAGAACGTGAAGCTCTCCGGGGTTCGCTAGTGGTTGCCGACTCTTACCCAAGCCCGACCTACCAGCGCCGGCAAGGCAGGTGTGACTTGGGCCTGGGCCCAGGCTCGATCGTTGAGTTGGCCATCGGGCCGGAACACCGCCAACGCCGGTGCGGCCTGCTTCCAAGCCGCCTCGATCGCCCCCCGAGTCCCACGGGGAAAGGGAAGTCTATCGCGCCACTTCCCCAACCCCGCCCCAGATTTTCGGAGCAGTTTATATAATCGCCGCCTGGAAATATGAGCTCTTGTGAAATTACCCTTCCAGCCCTGAATCGCGCGCACCCGGAAGCGGAGCCAAGTCCAGGCGGGGCAGGAGCTTATTTCATGGTTTCGGGTGCAGCATGGCTGCATGTCAACTGACACCGATTTCCCTGGCGCTGAACGCGGCGGAGGGCAACATCTACACCGACCACCTCGACCCGGTAGGACGGCCGGCGCACCAAGGAATATTGAGGGCTCATCGCAGGTCGTCGACCGTCGGCAAGACCGACTGCCGACCGAGCTTCGGTGGCATCGCCAAACCGGGCTGCGCCTGGGACGTGATCGACTCGGAGGCCGTGGGATGGAGGCAGAGCTCCTGACTGGTTCCGAGGAACAGGTCAAGCCCGGCCGACCCCGGCGCGACGCCGACGGTGACCTTGAGGGATTCGTCAATAAGCTTGCACGCCGTCCCCTGACCATGACCCCGGTCGAACCGGATCGACATCGGATAGTTGCTGGCCAGTTCCAACGTCTTCTGTGGGGGGATCACCCGCGGCTGGCCGTCCACCTCGCAATGAAAATCATAGCCATTGGCCGAGTTGTCGATCACAACCGAGAAGGACCCCTTCGTCACCTGCCAGGCGCGGTCTTGGATCGAGAACTTGTACGTGCCCGCGATCAACTGGTAGGTAACGTTGCCCAGGGTCTCGCCTCGATTGTAGGTGAACCGGGAGTTCGCCTTGACCTCGTGCGAGCGAGATTCGCCCGGCTTTAGCTGGAAGGGGGCGCCGTCGATCACGTAGTGAACCGTGACTGGCGAGTCTTTCGGGTTATAAACCACGGTGCCGGTGGGAGCGGGCGGCCGAGGCGTCTCGGGCAGGGGGGACGCTGCACACTTCAGCAGGGGGACGCCCAGGTCCAAGAGTTCGGCGTCTCGCACCTCGACCATACCCGAGCCCGTCCCCCAGAGGCAAACCTGAGAATCGATCGCCTGGACCGTATCCTTGGGCAAGCCCGGATAGGAGACGATCCGGAACCGCTTGTCCATCGTGATCATTCCTCCGATTGTCGTCTCTTTCGCCTCGACCAGCCGCTGGCGGAGCTCGACGATGTGCCGCAACTTGGCCAACTCAGCCTGGATCTGGTCGTGGTCCGGGACCTTCAGCTCGTTGAAGGCGGGTGATCGAGCCACCTGCTGGTAGGTCTTGAGCAGCCCCTTGACCGATCGATCGTACTCAGCGATCGACCGATCGTCGAGGACGGCCCTCTTCAACGTGCCAAACTTGGCACTTAGCTCGAGCTTGGCCGGATAGACCTGGGCTCCGGCATCGACGACCCCGTCGATGATCAGGCCCTGGAGAAGCTCATCGGCGTCCAGGTACTTAATATTCTTGCGGGCGAGCCGGAACTGCGGGGTGTCTTCGGTGAACGACCTCTTGTAGATGGCCAGGAAGGCCGCCTCGTCGGCCTCGCTGAAGAGGGCCTCGCGGAGGCTGTTCTCGAGCCGGTCCATCCCCTCTTCGAGCGAACGGACCAGTTCCTGGGCCAAGTCGTTGCGGATCGAGGGCGGGGCAGCCGAGACCTGGGTCCTGACGAGGTTATTCTCAAGCACGGTGGGCCGCTCTAGATCCGGGAGGACGTTCACGGCCGGCGTGACCGGCGCCGGGGCGGTCGGCGCCGCCGCTGTGGGCCGCTCTGAATCGGGGAGGACGTTCGCGACCGGCGTGACCTCCGCCGCAGCGGTTGTCGGGCGAGGGGCCGTCGTTTCGGTGGTCGAGTAGGGCCGTCCGTCCGGGTAGTACCAGTTGCCGTCGGTGGCTAGGTAAGGGCTGCCCGGATTCGCCACGGTCGGAGCGGAAGCGGTCGAGTAGGGCCGTCCGTCCGGGTAATACCAGTTGCCGTCGGCGGCTAGGTAAGGGCGGCCCGGATTAGCCAAGGTCGGAGCGGAAGCGGTCGAGTAGGGCCGTCCGTCCGGGTAGTACCAGTTGCCGTCGGCGGTCTGATAGGGCTGGCCGGTGTTGGGGAGGGACTGGTTGGGATAGGGCCCACCGTAGGTCTGGCCGGGGAGATAATAGGGCGGATTGAGGTTGTACGAAGGCCCGCCAGGACCCCCGGGCCTGCCGTCCCCGCGACCGAACCGCCTGCCCGGCCCGACGCCGGACGGCACGGGGTTCATCATCGGCGGCTCGCCGTCTCTCCTCCCGCCGAAGCCCGGTGTGGTCTCAAACGCCTTGGACTTAAAGCCCTGGAGGAAGCCGCCATCCCGTCGTTGGGCGAGTGTAGTGCCGGGATACGCGAGGTATCCAAACGTCAACACGACCCACGTCATCATGCCAGCCCGGCCGAGCGAGTACATAACAGGCCTCTCTCTCTCGCGATGTCGGTCGGCGTCGAGGGTCCCGGAGAGACATCCGGGGAAATGTCGTCGGCCCGCCCGCGAGCACTGAGTCCACCTAGACCCCGATAAAATAATTATAACAGATTCCCCTCGGACAAAGCGACGTGATATTTTTTTTCAGACATTTGTTGGAGATAACGATAGGGGACCTGGTTCGGGCTTCGATGATCCTGTTAACTGGAGGTGATCGTTCGAAACCTGAGAGAATTGACCCGATTTCCAGGACGTTTACCCCAGAATTCGAGGCCATTATTCCAGGTTCCGGCACGATACTCCTGGGAATTCAAATCTCCAATTGTCTGTTTTTTTCTGTAGGACCTCCAAGGGTGTAAATGCTAATCTTCACTTGGTCTAATCTCCGCGCGGCATGTCTCAACCAAGGTCACGCTGACCCGGCTGTCATGGTATTGTAGAGATGGGGAAGGTTCGGCCCCCCACCGCGACGAACGACACTGACCGGACTTCTTTCGTCGCGAATTGCACCCCGAGGTATGACCGCCATGTCACGATCTCGACGGCCTCGCTTCTTCTGGCTGCTCCTCTGCCTGCTCGCCCTGCTCGAATTGAATCCGGCTTCCAATGGTGACACCTATGCCTTCCTCGTCGGGATTTCGGAATACGAAAGCAAGGATGAGCTCAAGGCGTTGAGATTTGCCTGCGACGACGTGATCTCGTTTGCCGGGGTCCTTCGCAACAGCGGGGTCCCAGCGAAGAACATCGTCGTGCTCCACGATCGCCAGTCGATCCCCCGTTTCAAGCCGGTCGGCAAGAAGATTCTGAAGGAATTCCACCTGCTGCTCGCCACCCTCGAGCCGGAAGACTTCCTCATCGTCGCGCTGGCCGGGCACGGCGTCCAGATCGGGCCCGCGGGCGAGAACTACTTCCTCCCGGCGGACGCCGACCTCAAGGACCCCGCGACGCTCATCAACATCAAGACCATCTACAGGGAGATGGAGAAGTCCCAGGTCGGCCGCAAGCTGCTCCTGGTCGATGCCTGCCGCAACGACCCCGAGGCCGACAACGCGCGTCGCGTCGGCGTCTCGCTCCAGCCCCCCCGCGGGATGGCCGAGGGCCCATTACCCAAGGGCATTGCCGCGCTGTTCAGTTGTAACAGCGAGCAGAGGAGCTTCGAAGACCCGGTGCTCCGCCACGGCATCTTCTTCTACCAGGTCATCAAGGCCTGGGAAGGGGCCGCCGACCTCGATCGCGACGGGAAACTGACGCTCGACGAGCTGGAAGGCTTCGTCCGCCGGGAGACCAAGACCCACGCGCGTGACGCGCTCTCGTCCATCCAGACGCCGGTGTTCCAGGCCGACCGGAGCGCGGCCAGCAGATGGGTGGTAGCGTCGCTAGCGGCCCAGCGGCCGGAGCCCGGCGGCGCCGACGCCGCTGACCTCCTCGATCGAGCCGACGCGCTGCGGCGGCAAGGCGACGACGCGGCGGCCGAGCGCGAATACGCCAAAGCTCTCCGGACCGACCCGAACTCGGCCCAGGCGCATCTCGGGCTGGCCAGGCTCCATCACGCGAGGGGACGGCTCCCCCAGGCCCTCAAAGAGTACTCCGAGGCGATCAAGACCGACCCTAACAACGCCCTCGCTTTCGTCGGCCGGGCCATCGCGCTCGGGGATGGCGGCGACCTCAAAGCCGCCTTGGCCGACTATGAACAGGCGGCCCGCATCAACCCTGACCTCGTCGTCACCCACGTCGGCCAGGGTGCGATCCTGACCCGGATGAATCGCTGGGATGAAGCGATCGCGGCCTGCACCCGCGCCATCGCGCTCGACGCTAAGAACGCGAAGGCGTATTTCAACCGGGGGGTCGCCCGCGAGGCAAAGAAGGACGAGGCGGGGGCCGCCCGAGACTTCCGCAAGGCGTTCGAACTCGACCCCCGCCTGAAGGCCCCCTGAGGCGGGCTGCACTGCCGGGGCCGGTCGATCCGGTGGCGCTGCTGGAACGCTCAGGGCCTGGGTGGGTCTTTGGGGCCGTCCTCCTTGGTGTAGCGGACGCTGATCGCCGCCCGCAGCCTCCCCGTCTTTCGCTCGACCTCGGCGAAGTTGGTCCTGGTGTTCGGGCCCCGCCCGGTGGCCTTGATCGAGCGGCCCTCCATCCCCTCGTCGGGCGGCGGGTTGCCGTTGGCCGGCCAGGCGGCGGCGAAGCAGGCTGTGATCACGCCCAGGTCCGCCGACGGGGCCAGCAACCGCGAGGCGGCGGCGCTCTTGGAATACTCGGTCACGACGAACTCCTCGGCCACCTCGTTCGTCCGGTGCCAGCCCGTGATCAGGCCGCTGGAACGTCCCGGAACGATCACGTAGCTGTATTCCGGGTTGTCACTGAAGGCGAAGAGACTGAGGCCGTCGATCGTCAGGGTCACCGCCGCTTCGAAGGGCGCGTCGTTGATCAGCCGGATAGCGTAGCGCTCGTTGGTGCGGATGTTCATGAAAGCTTGGCCGTCGGCGACCGTGGCCCCCCGGGGTCGGAGTTCCCCGTCGGGGGAGGGGCCGACCAGGATCTCAAGCGCGAAGGGGCTCTTGAGACCGGCCGAGATCCGGGTCGAATCGACTCGTGCGCTTGGTTTCCGGAGGCCGTCGAGGATCGCCCGCTCGCGATCCGCAGACACGGGGTCGAGCGGGACCACCATCGTGGCGCCGACCAGGCCGGCGATCGACGTGAGATTTTTCACATCCATGTTGTACTGACTCAGAATCCGACCGTTGTTCTGGTCGACCATGCGACCGATGATCCGGACCACGGTCTTCTGCTCGACGGGGTCGTCGACCATGCGATACTCCCCGTTAATCTCGAACCGTGCGCTGCTCTTGACGAGGATCTCGCGCCTCTTCAACTCCTTCTCGAGGGCCTTGCGGATCCCCGACGAGGCATTGGCGGCCAGCCGTGCCGGAGCGGTAAACTGATTGAGAGCGACCGTCGCCTCGCCTTCGGCGTCGAGGCGTTGCTCGATCCGTTCGGCCAACTTCCCCATCGCGACGTTCAAGTCGTCCCCGCAAGCAGGGGCGGCCGGTAAGGCCGCGAGCAGGACCACGAGCCACGTGGCGAGGGGCTGGACGTTTCCAGTTGGCTGGTGCGTCATGGCGAGGTCCTGAGCTAAGGAGCATCGGTTTTCGCGGGGGCTCGCGGTGCCCGGGAGCCAGATCTAGTCCCTAAACAAGCGTAATAGGACGATTGACATAGGCTGTCAGTGGCCCAAAGCCTATGAAACAGGACAGAAAGCGAAATGATGGAACTCGGAATGGCGCTCACTCGAAAATGACAGATACCTCGGACACACCTTCCACAAAAGCCTGGAAACGAAGGGATCATGTCCCAAGGTGCCGATTCATTTATGCTTGTTTTGATGTCTAGTGGTCATCGAGCGTTGAGTCGCCATCAACAAGAGTCACCCCAAGCACTTTGAGCGTAACTAGCCGAGGCCATGTTGACAATAGGGTTGTTCCGCAATAGCATCAAGATGGATCTTTCGGTTAGTTTACGGTACCGGAGGGTCCTGATGATCAGCTACGAGCGTTTGCTC
Organism: Isosphaeraceae bacterium; assembly: GCA_049579985.1. Lineage (GTDB taxonomy): Bacteria > Planctomycetota > Planctomycetia > Isosphaerales > Isosphaeraceae > Aquisphaera. Next base: position 10,290 of record JBAUOX010000906.1, read on the forward strand.
CGAAAGCCCGTCGTTTACGCGAGCATGACCGGCGTGGCCGTGGCCGAATTCGCTATTCTGTTCGACGCTTTCCTTCCGGCGCAGGCGTAGCGTCGCGAAGCGGTCGCTCAGGCCATGCGCGGGCGGAAACCACGTCGTCTTGCGTCAGGGGTCGTTCATTCGCGTGCTCACGACGAGCGTTCGCGGCTGCTGATGGCTCTGGTCTTGCTCCGGATCTACCTCACCTCCGCAGTCCTCGGCTTGTTGTTCGCTCTGGAAAAGGGCAACGCTTGGGACAACGTCCTGGAGGTGTTGGCGGCGCTGGAGACGGTGCCCGTCTTCCCCTTCGAGCGCTCCACCGCCGAGCGACAGAAACTCGGCTCGGTCGCGGCCGTCATTTACGCCTTTCTCCACGGGCGCCTGGTCATCGAGGCCGTGGTTACGCATCTAACGTGCCCGGAGCCTTGTTTTCACCTGATCTCCCGCTTGGCTGAGCTCCCCCCATTTCCGGACCGCCTCGAGGGAACCGGAGAGCCCTGTTTGACCCGGAGAACCGCATGTCTCTCGAATTGGCGGCTGGCGTGGAGCCTGTTCCCGGCTATGTGCTGGTGCGCCGGCTGGGACGGGGCGGGTTCGGCGAGGTTTGGGAAGCGACGGCTCCTGGAGGCGTCCGCGTCGCCTTGAAGTTCATTCATCTCGACACCGCCGAGGCCGGTCCCGAGCAGCGGGCGCTCGAGGTCATCCGCGACATCCGGCATCCCCATCTGCTCGACGTTCAGTTCGCCGTGCGGGCGCAGGACTGCCTCGTGATCGGCATGCCTCTGTGCGACGAGAGCCTATGGGACCGCCTCCGCGCCTGTCGTGACAGAGGCCTTCCCGGCTTGCCGCGCGACGAGCTGCTCTGCTACATGAACGAGTTGGCTGGGGCGATTGACTTCCTCAATGAGCTCCGCCACCCGGCCGGTGATGGCACTCTCGTCGGAGTCCAGCACCGTGACATCAAGCCGCAGAACATCTTCCTGGTTGGTGGATCGGCGCGCCTGGCCGATTTCGGGCTGGCGAAGGTAATCCAGACGACCGTCGCTGATTGCTCCGTCTGGCTCTCGCCGAACTACGTGTCGCCCGAGGTGCTCGAAGGGCACGTCGCGCGCTGGACCGATCAATATTCGCTGGCCGTGACGTATTACCACCTCCGCACGGGGAGGCTTCCCTTCAACGCCGGGTCGATCAACCAGATAATAAAGGCACATCTGCTCGACCCGCCCGACCTGACCGCCCTAGCTCCCGAGGAGCGGCCGGTCCTGGCGCGGGCCTTGGCGAAGCGCCCCGAGGAGCGCTGGCCGACCTGCCGGGCGTTCGTGCTCGGCCTGGAGTCCGCCGCCCTGGCGGAAGACGCCCGACTCGCCTCGGAGAAGGGCGCGACAACCAGCCTGAAACCGCGCGACGTGCAGCCCCACGTCGATGCGGACGCCGCGACCGACACCTTTTTCTCGGACCAGAAATCGCCCGAGGAGGCGTCACGCGGCAACAGCGGTCCGAAGTGGAGGGCTGCGTCGCGCCCTGCCTCGACCTGGCGGAATCTTGTCGTGATGGGCGGGGGACTTCTTGTCCTGCTCGCCATGGGCACCTACATAGCCCGCAACACGGTGCGTCCGCCGAAAACGAACGAGCGGCAGGTCTCGGAACCGCCGCCCGTCCCGCCGAAGGCCGGGTCCCCCTTCCCGGTCCCGGATGCCCCTCGGCCGTTCGTCGGCGACCGCGACATCCTCGCCGCCATTCGCAACAACCTGGTGAATACCCCCCTCGCCGATCGGCCCTTCCAGCGCTACTTCACGCTGGCCAACCTGCACAACAACCGCAAAGTCCTCGACCACGATCTGCGGCTCGCGCGCGCGGCGCTGGCGAAGCTGTTCAACAGCCTGAGCTGGAAGCCGATGATTGTCGTGCCCCGGTCGATCGACCCGCACGAGACGGTCTACGTTGTGGACCTGCGTGACCTCGGCTGGATGGAAAGGAACCTCTGGGCGGAAATCCTCCGGTTCGAGAAGGCCGACGACACGGCCCGTTTCGTCGGAGCGCGCGATGAGACGCACCGGGGCTATCCGTACGGGCTGGATTACGAGAAAGCGAGCGACGAGGAGGTGCGGCGGCTCGCGGGCGAGGTCGGGGGGCTCACGGGCTGCGAACTCTGCTTTGTCCGCGCCGACTGGTTCATCGCGACGGCGTCGCGGCCGCCCCTCTACGAAACGATCCTCGACCTGCCGGCTGACGCCCGGGTCCTGGAACGCAGGCTCGACGTCGACGTGGAGGGCGACTTCCTCCGCGACCGCCTGGCGCGCGCGGGCTTCGTCACCAGCAGGGTCTCCAGCCACAACCGGATGGTCGAGCGCCACGAGGCAGCCTTCGGCGCCTACTGGAAGAGCTACGACTTTAAGACGGACGATGGGACCGCCAATCTCCTCCAGTTCCCGCTCGGGCCGGTCTTCGACGGCAACCCGTTCGAGCTCCACGCCTTCGAACACTCCGGGAGTGAGATCATCTTCAACCTCCCTAACGGCCTGCAAGGCTACCTGCTGGTCAACAACAAGGACGAGCGGATCGAGGCGGGACCGATTGAGGTCGTCGCCGGCGCGCTGCGGACGTTGGGCACGGCAACAGTCGTCGATGGCCTGTCGTGCATCAGTTGCCACCGGAACGGCATGATCGGCGGATTCGAAGACAAGGTTCGCGAGGGGAACGCCGTCGCGAGCGAGGCGCGGGGGAAGGTCGAACGTCTCTATCCCCGGAAGGGAGAGATGGACCGCCTGCTCAGCCAAGACGAAGACCGTTTCTTGGCCGCCCTGACGAAGGCGACCGGCTCGATCCTCCAGACCGGCGACGACAAGGCAAAGCCAATCCGCGACTTCCCCGAGCCGATCGGCGCCGTGGCGCGGCTCTACCTGAAGGACCTCGGGCTGGACGAAATCGCCGCCGAGCTGGGGATTGCCGAGCCGAAGGACTTGCAATCGCTGATCCTGGCCAACCCCGCGCTGCAGCGGCTGGGCCTGAGTCTGCTGCTCCGGCCGGGCGGACGGATCAAGCGCGCGGCCTGGGAGTCGTTACAATCCGTCAACTCCCCTTTCCAAGAGGCGGCGAACCAACTGGAGCGGGGGACACCGCTGCATGAGTTATGAGAAAACAAAGGGGTCGGGAGTCGATTTTCGCCAGGCAACCACTTCAAGAAGATGAACCGACAAAGGACGAGGGACCGTTGGAACTCGATCGGTCTAATCTTGTCGGCGACCGACCCCCGTTCTCGAAAAGCCATGGGGTACCGAGCTTGTCGGAAAAAGGCAGGCACGATTCGCGAGCGAGGGCGCCTGGGTGGTCGTTCCGGCCGCACCCGGATCGATGGGCATCGTCCCGAAACGCCGATCCGGGACTTGACACTTTGCCGGTCCCTGAGCGCCGAGATTTCGGCACCCTTAACACTTGGACAGGTAGCTGTTTAGGGCGTCCCATCCCTGGGCGGGGACCTGGCGTCAACTGTCCAGCTCAGTCGGGCTCAAACACCCTGCTTTGGGACGATGCCGATCGATGCGTTCGCGGCGTGACGTAAACTCGCGGCCATCCTGCAAATATTGCCCTTGTTGTCCGGGCGGGGAATATCTATGGTATGCGGTGCCCCGATTCTGGGATTCAACGGCAATGGAATGCGACCTTGAAGAGGTATCAGGGCAAATGGCGTTGCCCCTTCCCACTCACACCTCCGCTCGCTCGCCTGAGCCGAACTTCCGGGTCCCGGCCGCTCACGCACCTTCTGAACGTGATTCCCGCGATCGTTTCCGAGGATCTCTTGACGATTCTCAACGCCGCGAATCGATGGTCCGCCAGAGGGCCCGGATGGCCCCTCTGCGCAGCGGCGACCATGGCGCGCGGCACGGCAGCTCGAGCCGAAGGAGTAAAGCCCGATGACCGTACGCTGGAAACCACTGCTCATCCTTTCAGGAGTATTTTCCTTGGTCGCGGTGGTCGGTGTGATCGCCATGGCCTGGTCTCTCGTTCCCAGGTCGGCGCAGGGGATCCTGAAGCAGGCCCGGACCGCGGCTGCCGCCGGCCGCTTTGACGATGCCGTGATCTATTTCAAACAGGCGCTCCAGTACGACGCCAGAAGCGCCTCGATCCATGAGGAATTCGCCAACCTGTACCGCGACTGGTGCAGGACGGCGCCCGCCGATCGTCAAGCGACGCTCAAGGCGGAGCGGGTCGATCACCTGGTCAAGGCGGTGAAGTTCGACAAGAGCGCACGAGGGCCCAGGGTGCAGCTCCTGGAGGCCGCCATGAACCAGGACAACGACTCGGAGTCGGTCTACTGGGCCAGGGAGGTGCTCAAGGTCGACGCCGAGAACAGCGACGCTCACTTCATCCTGGCGTTCGCGGAGCTCGAGTCGCGGTCGCCCAAGGTGCCGGAGGTCAAGCGGCATCTCAAGGTGCTCGAAGCGCAGAATGCCCCGGCGATGCGACAGTGCTTGATCCGGGCCCGGCTGGCGATCGCAACCGGTGACGACAAGGCTCGCGACGAGGCCTTCGCGCAGGCGCGGTCGATCGTTCCGCCCGCCGATGCCGGCCCGGTTGACCGGATGGCCAGGGTGCGGATCGAGGCGGTTGAGATCCAGATGCAGAAGGGTGAAGGCCCGCTGGAAGGCCAGGTCAATAGCCTGCTCGGCCACGTCAAGGAGCTCGTCGCCGACCCCGAGCTCGCCTCCGGGCGAGTGACCCGGCTCAGCCAGCTTCTGGAGCAAACCCAGCGCGCGCTGGTGCAACGCAGGTCGAAGCAGACAGGCGGCCGCGACGGCACCGTCCTTCGCCTGGCCGACGCCATCGAGGTCGAGCTCGAGGGAATCTTCCAGAAGGTTTTGAGCGCCAACCAGAAATCCGATCTTCAGATCTCCCTGAGCTATGCCGATCATCTCAGGTTCCGCCAGCAGCGCGATCGCTGCCTGCAGGTGATCGAGGAGGCGCTGCGGCAGCCCGCCGCCGCCCAGCCGGCGAGCGTGATCCCGGTCATGGGGTTGCATGCCGTGGCCGTCGAGATGGCCCTCTCCAAACAGGACGACGAGGCCCGTTACGAGAAGTCAGCGCCGCACGTCGAGGCCCTGCTGGCCTCGTCGGAGCCTAGATTTCAGGGTCTGGGGCACCTGTTCCAGGGAGCCATCGACCTCGAGCAGTCCGGCCTGATCCGCGCCACGGCGCAGGCGGGCCGGAAGAACGAGATGGTGCAGCCAGCGCAGCCCAAGCTCCGGGCCAGCGCTTTGAACCATTTGAAGCTGGCGGCGGCGCAGCTTCCCGCGCTTGCCGAGGCGCAAGCTCGTTATGGGGTGGCGCTGGTTCTCAACCAGGAGCAGAGCCTGGGCCGGCAGTATCTCCAGAGTGCCCTGCGGATGGGCGACCTCGAGCCCCAGTACCAGTTCTGGGCGGCCTGGACGATTCTTCAGGCGGGCTATCCCGAAGAGGCCGAACCGATCCTCGAAGCGCTATTCCGCCAGCTTGCCGAGGGGACGATTCCCCCTGAGCTGAAGGGGACACTCCACCAGATCAGCGGCGAGCTCTACCAGGCCCGGCACGGTTCCGGGGACCTGCAGCGCGCGGCACAAGAATTCCAGAAAGCCGCGGCCCTGGAACAGGGCGGTGGCCCAGCGGTCGCGCTGCGCCAGGCCCAGATCGAGGTGCAGCTTGGACATCATGACGAGGCGCTGGCGCGGATCGATCGGCTGCGGGCCAGCGGGCAAGGGGGGCCGGGCACGGAGAATCTCGCCATCCTGATTCACGAAGAGCTGGGCAAGACCGACGAGGCCCGCAAGCTGCTTCGCCAGGCGCGTGCGCGGTTCCCCCGTTCCCCGGAGCTTGCCGGGCTTGACGCGGCCATGCAGAACAAGGACGGCAAGCCCGACGAGGCCGATCGACTGCTCAAGGAGTTCCTCGTCGAAGATCCCGACAACGTCACGCTGACGTTGATGCGCGGCCAGATTCTCGCCGAATCGCTCAAGCGTCCCAAGGAGGCTCGCGAGCTCTTGCTCGCGCTCGCGGAGCGGTGCGACAATTCCTCACCCCTGGTCCAGGTCGCCCAGATCGACATGCAGCAGAACGACCTCGACGCCGCGGCGGAGACCATCGCCAGGATCCGCAGGCGCTGGAGTGAAGCCGCCACTGGCGACATTCTGGAAGGACAGCTCGCGCTCAAGCGGAAAAACGTCTCCGCCGCCATCGAGCACTTCAACGATGCCCTGAAGAAGGACCCCGAAAACAAGATCGTCCGGTTCTGGAAAGCCCAGCTCGACAGTCAGACCGGCTCGCTTTCGCAGGCGACCAAGGCGCTTGAAGACCTGGTCAAGAACCGGCCCAGCAAGGAAATCGATGCGGGCGTCACGCTCATGTCGGCGGCCCAGTCGGCCCTGGCCAACCTCGAGCTCCAGTCCGGCAAGCTCGACGATGCGATTCGCCGCTTCGAGGAGCTCAAACACAACAGCGAGACCGGCACACTCAGCCGCGCCGACCGCTGGCAACTGGTCGCGGCTTACGTTGCCAAACACCAGTGGCCGATCGCCAAGCGTGAGTTGGCGGCGATTCTCAACGACCCCAAGAACCCCCCCAGCAACGACGAGCGGGTGCGGGGCGCGAATCTTTACCGGCAGCAGAAAGAAGACGCCGCGGCCCTGGCGCAGCTTGACTATGTGCTGAAGGTCAACCCCACCAATGCCGCGGGCGTCGTCACGCGCTCCTACATCGACATGAGCGCCAAGAAATTCGACGAGGCGGCCGCCGTCCTGAAGAGCGCCATCGAGCTGACGGGCAAGAATCCGGAAAAGACGCCGGCCGTTTTTTTCCTGATGCTCGCCGCGGTCGAAAACGAGATGCCGCCGGCCGCGACGAAGGTGACGCGGGCCCGCGAGGTGCTCGAGCGCGGGCTGACCGTGCAACCCGAGTCGATCGAGCTGGTCCAGGCGGAGTACCTCCTGCTGGCCTCCACGGGCGATCACAAGGGGGCTATCGCGCTGGTCGAGTCGAAGACCAATGACGACCCCAAGGGAACATTTCGGCGGCTACTGGTGGATGTGCTCCGGGATCGGAAAGACTACGAGAAGGCCGAGCAGGTTCTTCGCAAACTGATCGAGGTGGCGCCGGACGACGCGAACCTGGCCGCCGCGCTGGTGCAGGTTCTCTCGCTGCAGGCCGGCGAGGCAGCCGTGGCGGGAAAGGCCGATCGCCAGCGAACACTCGATGAAAAAGCCCTGGTCATGATCCGCGACTACCGCAAACGCTATCCCCGAAGCGTCGTCTTCCTGCAAGCCGAGTGCGATCTGGCAGCCCGCGGCGGAGACCTCAACCGGGCAATCGCAATCTCCGAGGAGATCGACAAGATCGCACCGGCGTCGACCACGGGGCCGATGCTTCGGGCCCGCCTGCTTTCCCGTCAGGGCAAGTCCGAGGAGGTCGCCAAGGCTTACAAGGAGGCTCTGGAACGAAACCCCATGCAGCCCGACGTGCGCGTCTTGCTGGGCCAGGAGCTGATGAAGCTGCGCGACGCCGATGAGGCGCTCAAGCAGGCGAGAATCGCGCTTGACGCGAACAAGGACCGCCCCGACGCCATCCTGCTCGAAGCTCGGGCCCTTGCCGAGACGGGGGCGTCCGGCTCGGTGCGGGAGGCCGGCCGGCGGGCGGCCGTCGAGCGGCTCGAAGCGGTCATCGCCGCCGAGCCGAGGTTCCGCGAGGCGTATCACACGCTCGCCGACATCGAGCTGGCAAGAGGCCGAAGGACGGCCGCCATCGCGGCCTTGCAGCGCGACTTGAAATCCAATCCCCAAGACGGCGAGGCCGTGGCCAGACTGATCCAGCTTCTGGCAGGCAGACGACCCGGCGGAGAGCCGGCCAGCGCTGGCGACCTCGAGCAAGCCCGCACCATGGCCGTCGAGATCGGCAACCGCGACACGGACGGCTCGATCGTGCTGGCCGCGGGGGTTGGCTATCACAAGGCCGGTCAGCTCGATCTTGCCCTGCCGCTCTCGGAAAAGGCCGCCACGATGCTGGACAACCCCGTGGCGCACTTGAACCTGGGCGACCTGCTGCTGTCGCTGGCCGAAAGCCAGGCCGACCCGAGACTGGCCCGCTCGCTGTTCGAGCGGGCCGTCGCCGAGTACGACCAAGTGCTCAAGGTGCAGCCGACACAGGTCGAGGCCGCTAACAACAAGGCCTGGGTCCTGCATACGTACCTCGGCCGCAGCCAGCAGGCTTTCGAATTGCTCCAGTCCCTGATGAAGCAAGTGAACGCGGCGGCTTTGCCGGGAGAGCTCTATGACACGCTCGGTGCCGTCCAGGAAATGCTGGGCCGCCGCGGCGATGCCGAACAGTCCTACCAGTCAGGGCTTGCCAGGTCGCCCAACCATCCGGTCCTCAACTACCACTTTGGCAAGCTGCTCGCCACCGATCGCACCCGCACCGCTCGGGCCAGGGGATACCTCGTCAAGGCGCTCGAGCGCCGCGATCAGCTCAGCCCGGCCACGGTCCAGGATGCCGAGGTGCTGGTCCGGCAGCTCGACCGGTCGATCTCGGGCAACTGACGGCACGGCCCGTCCTGCGCCCGGCAATTGCTGCTCGACAGAGAAGTCTCGGTATGTTAGCGTAACTCTTATGCTTCTGTGCAGATCTGTCAGGGCTGGGGCGAGCGGTCCCTCCCCGGCGTTCCTCGTTGGTTCGCCTCAAAAGGAGTTTTCAGCACCATGCGATTAGGACGACTCATGACTTCGATCACTCTACTCTCCGTTATGGTTCTGGGACTGGGGGCCTGTCTATCCCTCAGCGCGGTCGCCGGGCAGGACTCGACCCAGAAGCCCGTCGTCGTGCTCGACACATCGCTGGGAGCGATCACGCTGGAGCTGTACCCGGACAAGGCACCGATCACGGTCGAGAACTTTCTCAAGTACGTCGACGAGGGCTTCTACGACAACCTGATCTTCCACCGCGTCATCCCGGGATTCATGGTTCAGGGCGGTGGTATGACCGATCAGATGGTCGAGAAATCCGTGGGGAAACACCGGCCGATCAAGAACGAGTCGAGTAATCGTAATCGTCTGTCCAACGACCGCGGGACCATCGCCATGGCCCGCACTGGTGACCCCGATTCGGCGACCTGCCAGTTCTTCATCAACCATGCGGACAACCCGAACTTGAATACCGCCGGCGGCGGTTATACCGTCTTCGGCAAGGTCATCGATGGGTTGGAGGATGTCGTCGACAAGATCGCCAAGGTCCCGACAACCAGGCGCGGCCCGCACGAGAACGTTCCGCTCAAGCCGGTTTACATCAAGAGCGCAAAGCGGAAGACTAGCTGAACGCACAGTTTCAGTAGCCCGGGCGGAGGGCGGAGCGATCCCTTGACCGCCCCGGGACCTCGTCCTAAGATGACGTTCATCCGGTGCGAGATCATCCGCCCCACCGTCAACCAAGCGCGATTCAATGTCACGAATTTGATCTGTCAAAGGAGTCACGAATGGCTCACATTGTCGCCGAGCCTTGCTTCGACTGCAAATACACTGACTGCGTCGTGGTCTGTCCGGTCGATTGCTTCTACGAAGGAGAACAGATGCTCTACATCCACCCGGATGAGTGCATCGATTGCGAAGCCTGTGTTCCGGAGTGCCCGGTGGAGGCGATTTTCCACGAGGACAACCTTCCCGAGGAATGGAAAGACTTCACCGCGCTCAATGCGGAACAGTCTCCTCTATGTCCGATGATCAACGAGCAGAAAGACGCCCTCGAGGGCGAGTCCTGCGACAAGTCGCGCAAGAAGAAGTGACCCCGTTCGCGCGACTCGGCAAGGCCACCTACTCACTCGTTCGCACTTTGCAGCCGCGGGCCCTGAAGTCTTCTCCGGGGTTTTCGCTGCGCGTGCCTCGCTTCTGCTCTGTTCGAGATC
>JBAUOX010000907.1:0-10948 GCA_049579985.1 Isosphaeraceae bacterium
TCAAAGGTCGCCTTGGCCAGTGCTTGGCGAAGCTGCGACTCATCGGCGTGATCGGAGAACTTGCCAGGCTCTTCAATCCCCTCAAACGCGTGCCGCCAGGCTCTCCGCATCTCCTCGGCGTTGTCGAACCTTTCGTTGATGTTGCGACGAAACGCTTTCTTGAAGAAGCTGGTCAGGTGCTCCCGCAAGCTGGCGTCGAAGAGCTCGGGCTCGATGGTGATCTCGGTTTGTGGGCTGAGCTGTGAAGGTTCCGTAGCTCCATCCCCCCATGTCGGGAGAACTCCCGTTGCCAGCTCATGGAGCGTCATGGCGGCCGCATAGCGTTCGGCATGGAGGTCCCAGCGTGGAGGCTTGCGGAGCGGCAAGAGAGGATCGAGGTAACCGTTTGTGCCGGCCCGGAGGTTCTCCGCTGGGGTTCGTGAAAGTGAAAAGTCGAAGAGCACCAGGTGGAGTTTGTCTCCCCGGCCCAGCATTCCGACCGCGATATTGTCTGGCTTGATGTCGCGGTGAGGGATGCCCTGGTCTTCAAGATGGTTGACAATGTCGAGCAGGTCTTCACCGAACCGTTGCAGCAAGTCAACGTGAAGCCGTCCGTCCTTACGGAGCCGCTGGCCCAGGGTCTCGATAATCTTCCGGTCCTTGTCGGCGAAGACGGGTCGCAGCAAGAATGCGGCACGATCCCCGACCTCCATGAATTCGACGAAGCTCACGATGCCTTGATGGCGCAGGTCCTCCTTTGCGAGCACCTCGGCCTCATCCTTGATGCGAGGATTATTCTCCGGATCATTTGCCGCCTTGAGAACGAAGTGGTCGCCGTTCCGTGTGACGAGCAGAGCCACCGAACAAGCACCCTGCCCCAGACGGCGGACGACGCGATACCCGCCGGGTAAGAGATCCCCAATTTGCGCCTGGGCTGGGTCGGCCACATAGCCGTGTTCAGGCGAGGTCAACTCGGATTCGACCTCGTCGAGCTCACGCAGGAATTCCACCGCCGAGTCCGTGCGATTGGGAACCTCGGGATGGGTGCTGAACTGGACCAGGTATTGCAGGGCCTCGCCGGCACCGTTGAGAACTGAGCTGATCTGCAAGCCTTTTGTCGCTCTCAGCCTGTTGCTCAGCTCCAGGGCGTTCGCTGCCGGCGGCACTCCCGAGAAGATGTGATACGCAATTGCTCCCAATGAGAAGACGTCGAGATGCTCTCCCGTGTTGTCGTCGGAGAGGGCCTCTGGGGCCATGTACGCCGTACTCACGTCCTCAACAAGCCGTTCGACATGAGAGGTGGCTGCTACTGCCTGTGAACCACCGGACGAGGTCGTCCCCTTGCGGTATCCGACTTGCCAGTTGAAGATCTTGATCCGCGGCCGGGGGCTCGAGAGACCTGTGACCAGAATACTCTGGGGACAGAGAGCGCGGTGGACGACCTTCTTGTCGTGGGCGAAGCTGATCACCTCGGCGATTTGCCTGACGAGCTCGAGCCGGGTGTCGATACTGAGCTTGTCTCTGTTCTGGATCAAGTAATGGTCGAGGCGGACACCGAGCGGGTCGTGCTCGAAGATGAGCGCGGGGCCGGCCTCGTGTTCCGTGAATCCATGAGCGCGGAGAATGCCGGGGTGGCCGAGCATTTCCAGCAGTTGGAACTCACGCAGTGCCGCGCGTTCGATCATCCGGCGATCTTCCACGCTGGTACCTGCCCGCACGAGGTAAAGGCGAACGCGCCTCTTGGAATCGGGCACCTGGACATGACTGGCCTGCCAGTCCTGATAGCCCGGCCCTTCGCCGATAAGCTGTTCCAGAACGTAATCGCTCACCTTGCGGTACCGCTGGGAGGGGCGAATCCCAGCCTGCTCCATGGCCTGGCTGACGACCCTGGCCATCGGTCGGTCGTGAGTCCCCCTGGGCGTGGGATCGAGCCCCGGGCACTCCCGCCGAATCACAGCAGCGATAACCCCCGGACGAGCGGGAGTATCTCCAGCGGGCTCCTTGTCTCGCAAACAAACACGGAGGCGTGCGTTGGCCTGCAGCTCGCAGTTGAGATCTGGAGCCGAACAGAAAACCAGCGGCTCGATGAAGGGAATCTGCCCCTTCTTTTGACAAGCCCTTTGCTGCTGGAGCAATGACCGAAGCTTCTTCGCTTTGAGGTTGGCGGCAATCAGCGGGTTGTCGACCGTCGAGAGCCTGCCATCCGTCTCCCAGGTCCAGGTGCCCGCATCTCCAAAGACCCGCCCAGGGCGACTCTTGATCTCAACCAGGAAAAACCCCATGGGTGTGAAGACCAGCAGGTCAACCTCGTTGATGCTGCCGTCATCGGCGATGAACTCGAAGTTCGCCCAGGCTCGGTAAGGCTCGTGCTCGGGAAACCTCTGCCGCACAAAGCTCAGCGCATCCCGTTCCCAGGGATACTTCGATTCAGCAACCGTTGTCCAGTTTCCCGTGATGCTCATCGCCAGCGAGCCTGAACTCACGCCTCCTGGTCTCTGTCTCTCCGATGAACTGCTGCCGGAACCGTAAAACTCCGCGTTTCTCTACTTTTTCCTACCGGACGCCCGTCCAGTACCGGTGAAAGGAGGACGTTGGGGGGCTGTCGTCCGGAATGACCACCGATCGAGCCCTAGACCCGCGTGGCTGCCGGCTGGAGTGGTGTCGCGAGCGGGCGGCGGGCAGCCATCGTGGGGCGGAACATCATGAGGAGGACCAGGGGGAGATAGAGCAGGACGAGTGTTCCCCCTTTGTCCAGGTACCAGAACTGGCTGGCCACAAGGAGCGCTGCCGACAGGGAGATCAACTCGGCCAGGCTCTTGCGAGCCGGCCAGAGCGTGGTGACGATGATCAGGGCAAGATACGCGATCAGAACGGGAAGTCGGAACGCCGTGTCGATGCCGACCCAGAAGCTGCCGGTCGACTTGGGCTCGAACCAGGGCAACAGACCGGCCTCGGCAATGCTCCGGGCCCCCAGGGCGCGCGCCCATTGCCCCAGCTCGGGAATGGAGACGCCCAGCAAGGCACAGACAACGGCCACCGAGCAGGCGACGATGAGGAACCGGTACATTCCCCGCCCCCGATAGAACCCCGCCCAGAGCGCAATCAGGCCCAGGCAGGCCGGAATCCAACCGGCCGCCAGGCCGATGAGCGCGCCGGTGACCGAGGGCCGCGCGTGCCAGAAGACCGCCAGGATGATGAGCGCCGCCGAGATCAACTGGCCGCTGTCCACGACCGCCATCCGCGTGTAAGGCAAGAGCAGGTAACACGCCGCCATCGCCAGGCCCGTAATCGGCCGGTCGAAATGTCTCCAGCCGATGAGCATCAGCCCAGTGACAAGCCCGCTATGGGCAAGAACCGCGAGTACCCGCGAAACGATGACCTGAGCCGGCTTCTTCTTGAGCGAGGTTGGCAGCCAGGGCTCGATCGCCTGCTTCATCTCGGCGGCTTTTTCGCCTCGTTCCACGGGGGCCGCGGGAGGCCGATCCTTACTCGCGGCCGGCTCAGCCGGATTGCGTGCGGCACCGTCCTCGACGGGCAAGCTGATCGTCTCGGCCAGCAGCAAGGCCAGGATTCCGATCGACAGGCAGAGCAGGCCCGAAGCGCTGAGGTTCGGCTCCAGCAGCGGGCGGCGGGCCAGGCCCAGATCAAGCAGGCAACGGACCAGCCATGCCCCCGATCCCAGGAACAGCCAGAGGAAGGCCGACCCCGGAGGCCGCGCCTGGCTGCCCCCGATCAGCATCATGCCGGGCACAAGCACGAACAGGAGCAGCAAGTCCAGGTTCCGCACACTCCAGAGCCGGCTGAACTTGAAGAAGAGCGTCACGCAGCCCAGCAGTGAGAGGTATAGCCAAACTTCCGGGTCCAGACCAAGGTCGGATACGAGCGCACCCCTCACGGCAACCTCGTCAGTCCGATTCAAACGGAATGGGTTCGCCCGAGAGCTGGCACAACGCATTGAGAGCGGCGCGCTGTTCCGCCTCCTTCTTGTTGCGGCCCCAGGCCGGGGCGTGCCGCTGACGGCCAATCAGCGCAGAGATCTTGAAGCATTTCGAGTGGTCCGGGCCCTTCTCGTCGAGCAGAAGATAGGTGGGGGTCTCGCCAAACTCGCGCTGGGCCACCTGCTGCAAGTTACTCTTGTAGTTGAGCCCGCCCTGCCCATCGACGGCCGCGTCGATCTCCGGTTCGATGTGGGTCACGATGAACTGACGAGCCGCGTCCATGCCCCCGTCAAGGTAAATCGCTCCGATCAGGCTCTCGAACACATCGGCCAGAACCGAGGGAGGCGTGCGTTCGCGAGAGCCCATCCCTTTACCCATGTACAGAAATGCGTCGATGCCCAGAGCCTCGGAGATTTTGGCGCAGGTCAGGCGCGAGACCACGATTGACTTGATCCGCGTCAGCTCCCCTTCCTGGTAATCAGGATACTTGCGGAAGAGGAGATCGCAGACAACGGCCCCGAGAATCGCGTCGCCCAGGAACTCGAGCCGTTCGTTGGATGACAACCTGTGGTTGGCCCCCGACGCATGCGTCAGCGCCTCGCGCAGCAGGGCCGGATCACGAAACGCATAGCCGAGTACTTCCTGGCACTCGTCGAGCGGCCGAGATTCGTCCCTTTTGGTCATCGGGGGCATGGTCGAACCAGTTTTGCGCCCAAGGGTTTGCGTTGAGAAAATTCAACTTATCCCGGGGCGGCTGGGTTTGTCAACCGTCTGGTCGATGGCGGGCGATCCCGGCACTATCGAGTCGGTCGGAAAAGCCGCGAATGCCTGGAGATCTCACCCCGGAGGCGTCCTCCGCGCTGCTTGAATGAACGCGGCCACCTTCGCGGGATCCTTGCGGCCGGGAGACGACTCGACCCCGCTGGCCACATCGACCATCCAGGGATGTGCGCGCGCGACCCGTTCGGCAACGTTTTCGGGTGTCAGACCACCCGCCAGGATCAGGCGGGGAAGGGGAGGGATCTCGGCCAGTACGTCCTCGGCCACGAGTGTTGCCGTTCCGCCCACCTGGCCCGGGACGTGGGCATCGACCAGCACCGCGTCGGGCGATCGGCCTGCCGCTCTGGCCCTCTCCAGGTAATTGTTCATCGCGCGGATGTCCGCGACGCTGCCCAGACGAAACGCGCGAACGATCCAGAATCGGTCCAGAACCCGAAGATCCTCGGTCGGTTCGTCGCCGTGGAGCTGAAGAGCGACCAGACCGAGCTGGCCGGCGACGCGGGCAACCTCGCCGGCCGGACGATTCACGAATAGACCGACCGCCTGTGCCGGTCGAGCAATGGCCGCGATGATCTCTCTGGCCCGCGACAGGTCGACGAATCGCGAAGAACCAGCATGAAAATTGAGCCCGATCAAGTCGGCGCCCGCCTGCACGCAGGCGAGCGCCTCGTCGACCCTGGTCAAGCCGCAAATCTTGACCCGCACGCTGAATTCATCAGGCTCTTCGAAGAGCGATTGCGCGGCCGTCCGCATGTCGACCACGGTTCATTCAGGCCACGCCAAGCTTGGCGAGGGCGGCCTTGAACTTGGCCTCGGGATTGACGCCGACCAGCCGGTCGACCTCCTTCCCCTGCTCGAATACCAGGACGGTCGGAATGGCGGAGATCCGCAGGCCGCCAGGAGTGTCCTGGTTCTCATCGGTGTTCATCTTGCCCACCTTGATCCGCCCATCGAATTCACCGGCCAGTTTTTCGATCGTCGGGGCAAGCATTCGGCAAGGACCACACCACGGGGCCCAGAAATCGACCACCACGGGAATCGACGAATCCAAGACTTCCGACTTCCAGTTGGCGTCGGTAAACTCCTTCACGCTGCCGGCCATGATTCATGCCTCTTCGGTCTGCGAAAGTCGCAGGATTACTGAAACTTAATCATTGTAGAACACTCAGCGGGCAATCCCGGAACCCTGATCGACGGAGGCATTATAAGGTGCCTGAAAAGCGAGTCAACACTCGGGACCCTCTGGCGAGGGCGGCACGCATGACCGATCGGGCGGCCCTGGCTTCATGCATCGATCCTCGCCGCGGTGGCTGGATTCGCCTGCTCTTCCTGGCCGTGCCGGCGACCATCCTGCTCCGAATTGCCGGCGCGGGTCCAATCTGGCTCTTCGCGGGATCCGCCCTGGCCATCATTCCGCTGGCGGGATTGATGGGTGAGGCGACCGAACAGCTTGCCGAACGGCTCGGCCCGGGGATTGGCGGATTGCTCAACGCCACTTTCGGCAACGCGGCCGAGCTGATCATCGCCCTGTTCGCCCTCTTCAAGGGCTATGACGAGGTGGTCAAGGCCTCGCTCGCGGGGAGCATCCTTGGCAATGTCCTCTTGGTGCTTGGCGCCAGCCTGCTCGCCGGGGGGCTCAAATACAGTACGCAGACGTTCAATCGCACGGCCGCAGGCGTGGGCGCAACCATGCTGGTGCTGGCGTCGTTCGGCCTGCTGATCCCCGCGATCTTTCATGCGCTGCCCGAGGTCACCGCTCGAGACATTGGGCTGGAGCACGAGCTGAGTATCGGGGTCTCGCTGATCTTGATATTCGCCTACGTCGCCCACCTGGTCTTCAGCCTGGTTACCCACAAGGACCTGTTCAATCCGGACAATGCGGATGCTCACGAAGAGGAAGACCACTGGAGTAACAAGACGGCAACGGTGGTTCTGATCGTGGCGACGCTGCTGGTCGCTTTGATGAGTGAGATGCTCGTCGGTGCCGTCGAGCATGCCAGTCACGCCCTGGGAATGAATTCGATCTTCATCGGGGTTGTGCTGGTGGCGATCGTCGGCAACGCGGCCGAGCATTCCACGGCCGTTCTGGTGGCGCTGAAGAACGAGATGGACCTGGCCGTAGGAATCGCGATGGGCTCTGCGCTGCAGATCGCCCTGTTCGTCGCCCCGGTTCTTGTCTTCGCCAGCTTTCTGCGGCCCGAACCGATGGACCTGCGATTCACGCCGCTCGAGGTTCTGGCCGTGGTTGTGGGCGTATTGATCGCGCGAATGGTCGCCGAGGACGGCGAATCGAACTGGCTGGAAGGGCTGATGCTGTTGGCGGTCTACGCGATCCTGGCGTTGGCTTTCTTCTTCTTGCCCGTGCGGACTGCGAGCCGAACCGAGCAGAGTTCCGCGACGGAGGCTCATGCGCGCATGGAGCCGTTCATAAACGCCCGGAGATCGATTCTCGATAAGGCTGGTTATCTGCCACGCGAGGGTTAATCGCGGTCGATCAAACCAAGGGACGATCCGGCGGTCTCATACATGCGATCACGGTTGCTAGCGACTGGCCCGTTTCGAGGTCGTCTCGGCGTGCTCGGCCAGGTAGAGGAGCCGGCCGCAGCTCTTGCAGAACATGAGCTGATCGCCATTGATCAGGTGGTTGAGCATCTGCATGGTGACGGAGGTGAAGCAGCCCAGGCAGGCGCCATTTTCGCAGGCAGCCAGGGCATCGGCTCCGTACTGCCGGACGGTGCGGCTGTAGCGTTCCCGCTCTTGCTCGGGAATGGAGATCTCGGCTTCGACGATGGCCGTTTCCAGCTCCTGAAGCTGGGCCTGGTGGGAGGAGGCCTGCGATTCGATCTCCGTCTGGAGGGCGAGGACGTCCTGAGCGAACGACTTGATCTCCGCGTCGAGCTTGGCGAGGGCGACGCCCTGCGATTCGAGCTGCTCGTAGGACTGCAGGATCTCATCCTCGGTCTTGCTCATGGCCGCCTTGTCATGCGCGATCTGGCTCTGGAGGGCCTTGTATTCCTCGTTCTTCTTGACCTGGTTGAGCTTGACCGTCAGATCGTCGATCTTGGCTTGCTGGGCCTGGAGGGCGTGCTCGTGCTTCTTGAGCTGCACCTTGGTGTCCTGGAGCGCCTTGCGGGCTTTCTCCACGTCGGCCTTGCGGTTGGCCAGGGCGGCCTGGCGGCCGGCCAGCGTCCTGGGTGCCGAGGCGAGACGGTCGCGCAGGGCCTTGGCACGATGATGGAGGAGGTGAAGGTCTCGGAGAATTTCAGCGGTGGCGGTCATGAGTCAATGGCTCCGTCGTGATCCCTGAGGGTCGGCCAGGACTTTGAGAGGTGTTTTGTCTGGGGCCGCAGCAAAAAAAACCGCCGGTCGCCAAGGCGACCGGCGGTTGGATGGCCGGCTCAACCGGTACTCTCGAGGAACCCCTCGAGTTGCCGGCTGCGGACGGGATGCTGAAGTTTTCTGACAGCCTTGGCCTCGATCTGGCGGACCCGTTCCCGGGTCACCTTGAAGATCCGGCCCACCTCCTCGAGGGTGTAGGTGTAGCCGTCACCCAGACCGTAGCGGAGCTTGATGATTTCGCGCTCGCGGTAGGTCAGCGTCTTGAGGACCTGGTCGATCTTCTCCTTGAGCATCTCCTGGGTGGCCGCGTTGATCGGGCTCTCCGCGGCTTCATCCTCGATGAAGTCGCCGAAGTAGCTGTCCTCGCTCTCGCCGACGGGTCGGTCCAGCGAGATCGGGTGGCGGCTGATTTTCATGACCCGCCGGGTTTCCTCGACCGAGATATTGGCGGCTCGGGCCGTCTCCTCGATGGTCGGCTCTCGTCCTTTCTCCTGGAGCAGCTTCTTGGAGACGTTGCGCAGCTTGGACATGGTCTCGATCATGTGCACGGGGATGCGGATTGTGCGGGCCTGGTCCGCAATCGCCCGGGTGATGGCCTGGCGGATCCACCAGGTGGCGTAGGTGCTGAACTTGTAGCCGCGGCGATACTCATACTTGTCGACCGCGCGCATCAGCCCGGTGTTGCCTTCCTGGATCAGATCAAGGAACGACAGGCCGCGGTTACGGTACTTCTTGGCGATCGAGACCACCAGCCGGAGATTGCCGCCGGAAAGCTCCCGCTTGGCCTGTTCATACTCTTTGAAGCGTTCATTCATCAGCTCGGCACGCCGCTTGAGGCTCTTGGGAGTCTCGAGCGTGATCCGCATCAGATCCTTGAGCTCCTTGACGATGTTGCCCCGATCTTCCTTGCCGGCGCGGCCGGCCCGAATCTCCCTGAGCTGGTCGAGCAGCTCTTCCATGCGGACGGCGATCTGCTCCAGCCGCTTCATGAGGGGCTGGACCTTCTGGGTCCGGATCGACAGTTCCTCGACGAGATTGACCGCCTTGAACCGGCGCCGCTTGAGGTTGGCCAACAGGGCCAGCCGCCCGGCCGGCTCGCGTTCGCGGACGAAGACCCTGAAGTCCCGCACGTTGCACTCCATCAGGTGCTCGAGGGTCTTCAGGTTATGCGGCATCCGCCCCAGGATCTGGTCCTTCTCGAGGTTCTCGGTGACCGAGACCTTGACAGTCCGATCGAAGGGGAGATCACCCTCTTTGACCTTCTTGAGCACGTCGACGACCAAGGCCAGGGCGAAGTGGCACTCGAGCACCTTGCGGCGGAACCTTTTGCGGGTGTCCTCGATCTTCTTGGCGAGGTTGATCTCCTGTTCCCGGGTGAGCAAGGGAATCTCGCCCATCTGGGTCAGGTACATGCGAACCGGATCGTCGATCCGTCGCGAGATGTCTTCGAGGTCCTCGGTCGTGAGCTCGGTTTCCTCGTCCTCGAGGGGCTCCTCGGCCAAGTCGTCGTCGGGCTCGTCATCCAGATCTCCCGAGGCCAGCATGCGGGCTTCCGCCTCGTCCTCGTTGATCAGCTCGATGCCCATCTCGTCGAGCGTCTCGAGCAAGCTGTGGATGCGCTCGGGGCTCGTCGCCTCGTCGGGCAAAAGGTCGTTGACCTGGTCGAAGGTGAGAAACCCCCGCCGTTTGCCCAGCTCGAGCAGCGTCTTGATGCCCTCGTCCAACTTGTCCATCCAGAATCCTCCCTCACGCACGGAACGACGGGTCAGGACGCGTCTTTTTCGTGTCCGGCCACTGGTTCATGAGACGTCGATATTCCAACTGTAAGGCACGATAGGCGTCCGGGTCGGTCACTTCATCAGTTTCGGCCAGGGCCCTGCGCAGGTCCCCGAGCCGCTTTTGCCGCTCGCGCTCGGCCTGGGTGCCGAGCGCGCGTTTGAGGCGCTCTTGCCAGGAAGCGGGACGCACGTTCTCGGGCAAGGGCTGCGGGTCCAACGGCAGGAGAAATCCCGCAGCCAGATTGTGAACCTGGGGGTCGTCGAGGCGAAGCATGACCTCCTCGGCGCGCGGCGCTTGCCCCTCGCCATAAAGGTCGTAGCAAACCTGCAGGATCGCCCGCAGAGGAGCATCCCGCAGCGAAGCGGCGGTGACACGAGTAACCAGCTCAGAGACCGCGCCCGGCTCGTTGAGCACGATCTGGACCATCTCGAGGTCGAGCGGGTCAAGGTCCAGGAGCCGGATGGGCGCCGGCGGAGTGCTGCCGGCTGCGACCGGGTCGACGCCCTGCTCGGCGGTCCGGGACAGGTTCGCCGCGCCCACGGGCCCCGGGTTACCGCGACCGGGTCGCGGCCTTGCGGCCTGCCTCAGTTCCCGCAGCCGTCTTCTCAGGTAATCGACCGGCTGGTTCAAACGAACGGACAGGTTGTCGAGCGACTTGGCCAGCTTCAGATCCATCCCGATTCGCTGAGTGGAGGGTATCCGGCTGAGAATGCCGAGCACCCACTCCGCGGCTCGCCGCGACCCTTCAATCGCGCCGAAGTCGAACCGCGTCGCCGCCCGCTCGAGCACGAAGGCCAGCGGGTCGACCGCCCCGGCGACCAGATCGCGAAATGCGCCGGCCCCTTCTTTGAAGAGGAAGTCGCACGGATCAAGGTTCGCGGGCAGACTCAAGATGCGCACGTCGAGTTCATGTCCCAGGAAGAGTTCCAGCGCGCGATCCCCGGCGGTCTGGCCGGCGTCATCTCCATCAAAGACAAGCACGACCAAGTCGGCCAGGCGCCGCAGCCCCTGGACATGGTCTTCACCCAGGGCCGTTCCCAGGGTGCCGACGACGTTGCACAATCCCAACTGGTGCGCCGCAATCACATCGGTATAGCCCTCGACGACGGCCACCCACCCTGCTTCGCGACAGG
>JBAUOX010000908.1:0-1820 GCA_049579985.1 Isosphaeraceae bacterium
CATCACCGTTCCGGTCGTGTTTCGTCTTCGCCGAGCGACAGGGTCAGATCGATCCCTCCGGCGGTACTTGGCTCGCTGACCGCTTCCAGCTCGCTGGCACCAAAGGTGGGCGCATCGACTTCGGCACGGGTGAGGTCCGACGGCGAGATGGCAGGGTCGGAAACCTGATCGGACGACGACGATTCGATCTCTCGGACGAGAGCCCTGGGTTCATGTTCCTGCCACCAGGCTTCCGCCTGCACCGGCGACCAGCTTCCGGCATCGGCGCACGCGGAGAGAGCGCAGGCCAGGCCCTCGGCGTCCTGATAGCGATCTTCTGGTTTCTTTTCGAGGCAGCGGAGCACGACCTTTTCCAGGTCGCCGGGCACGTCGTCGCGCAGCCGGGAAGGGGGAACGACGGGATCGCGAGCATGGGCCACCATCACGGCCATCGAGTCGTTGCCAAGGAAGGGAGGCCGACCGGTGAGCAAGAAATAGGCGATCGCTCCCATCGCGTAAATATCGATGCGACGGTCCGCCGCATGCGTTCTCATGATCTGCTCGGGAGCCATGTAGAGCGGCGACCCGGTCACCGTGCCCTCGCGTGTCACGATGGGGGAATCCTCTTCCTTGATCGGCTTGACCAGCCCGAAGTCGAGCAGCTTGGCCACGTCGTAGCGCGCTCCACGATAGGCCGAGAAAATGTTGGGCGGCTTGAGATCGCGATGAATCAAGCCGGCCTGGTGCGCCTCGCGGAGGGCATCGCACGCCTGGCACAGGAGGTAGATGATCCGACCCGGCGGCAACGGGCCATGGCGATCGACCAGTTCCTGAAGGCTCAAGCCGGGCAAATATTCCATCACATAATAAAAAGTGCCGTCCTCGGTGCGGCCGTAGTCGAAGACCTCGACCGTGTTCCAGTGCGACAGCCGGGCCGTCGCCCGCACCTCGAGCTCGAACCGGGCCAGTACCCTGGGCTTCTGCGACAGGCTGGGGCGAATCAACTTGACGGCGCAGGGCCGTTTCAGAAGCTGGTGCTCGGCGAGGTAAACCTCGCCCATCCCCCCGGCCCCCAGCTTCTTCGTGAGGTGATACTGGTTCAGCCGCCTGGCCCGGAACTCCTCCTTGCGAAACGTGTTGATGGTGTGTGTGCCGAAGACCGCCGTCACAGCGCCCAGTACAAGGTACAGGGAGTTCTCGGTGATCTTATCGAGCGTGCGCGCCTCTTCGGAAACAGAGAGAAACGACGGAGAGGTCAGCCCCAGGAGCAAGGGGGCGACCAGCGGCGCCAGCGCCATGGGTACGATCACCAGGGTCGCCCTGCGCCAGTTGTTGGGAATGAAGATCCCGTACGTGAGCATCAGAATGAGCGTGCCGATGATACTGTTCTTGAAAAGAACCCGCAGCTCGGCGGCCGTGAGCAGGTCTTTCTGGACACGCGCATGCAGCCCGAAGGACTGGCTGGCCACGAAGAAGCCCGCGACGATTCCGAAGGTGGCCAGCTCGAGGAGCCGGAGCTGCCGCATCGAAGGCGTCCAGCGGCCCGACAGCGTCAGGATGTTGACGACCAGCAGCAAGAAGACCAGGCCGTGCAGATAGATCAGATTCTGGAGAACCTTCGGGAAGTAGAGGTCCCGGAGCAAGAAGATCCCGAAGCCCAGGGCCAGCATCAACGACGCGGCGCGAAGCCGGTGATGGAGCAGGTCCCGGGTCTCGTCTGCCAGCTCCGTGCTGCTGCCCTCGATAACCCGCCGGTCGGGGGCAAAGTTATCGGGAAAGGGGTTCGTCGCCGGCCTCCTGCCGCGGCTCGGGTCGTCAGCGTTGGCGTCGGGCTGGTGCAT
>JBAUOX010000909.1:0-4057 GCA_049579985.1 Isosphaeraceae bacterium
CGGGCATGGGCCAATGCGACGAATTCGACCAGCACGGAATTGTGGGGGTTTTTCAGCGGTTCCGCCTCGAAAAAAGTGACAGCCGCTTGATGCCGACTCTCGGAGGCATCCAAACAGCACAAGAGCCTCGATGTGGCGAGCAGCACGTCAGATCTCGCCGGCCGGCGAATTGGAATACTCGCGAGCAAGATCAGCGTCGATTTGCTCATTATTCGCCGAACGACGATCACCGGTATTCAGCTCCCCAAAATGGGCAAGGCCATGTGCCGGACTCCACATCATGATCTTCCATCACCCGACCACGAAGTTGACCAGCTTGCCGGGGACGACGACGACCTTGCGGATCGACTTGCCTTCGAGCAGTGCGGCGATCCTCTCGTCACGGCGAGCTGCCCCTTCGAGCTGCGCTCCATCGGCGTCGGCCGGCACGACAACGCGGCCACGCAGCTTGCCGTTGACCTGAACGGGGACTTCGATTTCTTCGTCCTCGAGGAGGGCCGGGTCGTGGGCCGGCCAGGGCTCGTGGGCCAGGGTCCGATCGTGGCCGAGGATCTGCCAGATCTCTTCGGCCGCGTGTGGGGCCAGCGGCGCGAGCAGCAGCGTGAAGGTCTCCATCGCGGTCCTGGGGCGCACCTCCATCGCCGTGAAGGCGTTGACGAATTCCATCAGCCGGCTGATCGCCGTGTTGAACCGGAGAGTCTCCAGGTCGTCGGTCACGGCGGCGACGGTGCGGGCGATGACCTTGGCTTGCTCTGGATTCGGCGTCACGTCCTGGACCCTGGGATCGAGGCGAATCTCATGGGCTTCGGCGTCCACGATCATCCGCCAGGCCCGGCCCAAGAACCGGTAAACACCCTCGACGCCCTTCATGCTCCAGGGCTTGACGGCTTCGAGCGGTCCCATGAACATCTCGTAAAGCCGCAGGCTATCGGCGCCATACTCGGCGACAACGGCGTCGGGATTGATCACGTTGCCCCGGCTCTTGGACATCTTGTGGGCACGGGCATCGACACGGACCTCGGGATTCTCATTGATGACGAACGCGTCGCCTTTCTTGGTGACCTGGGGCTCCATCAGCTTGATGGCGGTCACAGGCACAGGCGGGCCGAAATCCTTGAGAATGTGGCTGTGTTCGATCTCCTCGACCTGCAAGGCGGATACCCACTTTCCCGATGGGTCTTTGTAGCCGGTGAACTCCATCTCGCCCAGGATCATCCCCTGGTTGACCAGCCGCTGGAACGGCTCAGGCGTGCTGACCAGGCCGCGGTCGAAGAGCACCTTGTGCCAGAACCGGCTGTAGAGCAGGTGCAGGACCGCGTGCTCGGCGCCGCCGACGTAAAGGTCAACGGGCATCCAGTACTTCTCCTTCTCCGGATCCCAGGCCCTTTCGGCGTTCCGCGGATCGAGGTAACGGAGATAGTACCAGCACGACCCGGCCCACTGGGGCATGGTGTTGGTCTCGCGGCGGTAGCGCTCGGAGTAACGCACCCAGTCCTTCGCCTTGGAGAGCGGTGGCTCGGGCTTGCCGGTCGGCTTGAAGTCGTCGAGCCCGGGCAAGAGCACCGGCAGCTCGGACTCGGCGACGGGACGCACCCGGTCGCGCTCGTCCAAAACGATCGGAAATGGCTCGCCCCAGTACCGCTGGCGCGAGAATAGCCAGTCCCGAAGCCTGTAATTCACGGAGCGGCGGCCCAGCCCCTGCTCGGCCAGCCAGTCCGTGATGATCTTCTTGGCCAGGGCGGTGGGTTGGCCGCTGATGTCGAAGTCT
This sequence comes from Isosphaeraceae bacterium, assembly GCA_049579985.1. Lineage (GTDB taxonomy): Bacteria > Planctomycetota > Planctomycetia > Isosphaerales > Isosphaeraceae > Aquisphaera. The sequence continues at coordinate 1,769 of JBAUOX010000909.1, forward strand.
GCATTCCAGGATTGAATCGACAGCCCCTCGTCACAGAAAGACTCGGTGAACGAGCCCGGGTTTGCCACGAAGTCCGCGCGCAGCCGGTTCACGTCGCGCTCGTCGTCGGCCGCCCGTCGATGCGACTTTAGCCACTGGTCCGGCGGCATCACGACAGCAACGATCGGAAGTTCGAAGGTCCTCGCAAACGCGAAGTCGCGCTCATCATGGCCCGGCACGGCCATGATCGCCCCCGTGCCGTAACCCATCAGGACGTAATCAGCGATCCAGATGGGAATGGGTTGGCTGTTCACCGGATTGATCGCGTAGCCGCCCGTGAACGCGCCGGTCTTGGTCTTGGCCAGATCGGTGCGGTCAATGTCGCTCTTGCCGGCCGACTCGTTGCGATAGGCCGCAACCGCGTCCTGCCGCTCGTACGTCGTGATCCGGTCAACCAGGGGATGCTCGGGCGCCAGCACCACGTACGTGGCGCCAAACAGGGTGTCGGGCCGCGTCGTGAAGATCCGGATCACGTCGTCGGAGGGAGTCTCTGGAAACCCCTCGGACTGGCGACGTATCTTCCAGCTCTCGAGATCATCGTCCAGCAGTATGGGAAAATCAACCTCCGCCCCCTCGCTTCGCCCGACCCAGTTGCGCTGCATCTCCTTGATGGGGCGTGGCCAGTCCACGAGCTCGAGGTCGTCGACGAGTCGCTCGGCATAGGCCGTGATTCTGAGCATCCACTGGGTCAGGGGCATCCGGACGACCGGGAACCCGCCGCGCTCGCTCTTGCCGTCGATGACCTCCTCGTTGGCCAGTACCGTGCCCAGCGCCGGGCACCAGTTGACGGGAACCTCGGCTCGGTAGGCCAGCCGCTTGCTGTCGCGATAGGCGTCCGGATCGGCGGTCCCGCGGGGTACTTGAAGCTCGGTGATCGGCCGGCCCTTGCCTGTGCGCTCTCTGCCTTGCAGATCGGTCCAGACGAATTCGGGGTCGTACCAGGTGTCGTGGAGCTCGAGGAAGATCCACTGCGTCCACTTGTAATAGTTCGGGTCCGTCGTATCGATCTCGCGGTCCCAGTCGTACGAGAAACCCAGCGACTTGATCTGGCGGCGGAAGGTGTCGATGTTGGCCTGGGTGGTGATCCGGGGATGAGTGTTGGTCTGCACCGCGTACTGCTCGGCTGGCAAGCCGAATGCGTCCCAGCCCATGGGGTGCAGGACGTTGAATCCGCGCATCCGCTTGTACCGGCATAGGATGTCGGTCGCGGTATAGCCTTCGGGATGGCCCACGTGCAGCCCTGCCCCACTGGGGTAGGGAAACATGTCCAGGATGTAGAGCTTGGGGCGGTTGCGATCGAGATCGATGGCGCGAAAGATTCGGTTCTGCTCCCAGTAGGCTTGCCACTTGGGCTCGATGCGTTGAGGGTGATACACAGGCATGGATGGGATTCTCCGACCGCCGCCTTATGATCCGGACTCTGAAGGCACTAACCCAGGCTGCCTTCCCGGCTTTCTGGACAAAAAAAGCCCACCGCATGTTCGGGGGCCCGTCTCACTTGGTTTTTTCGATGAGAATAACGTGTGCGCGGCGGTCGTGGAAGAGTCGGACGGTTTAAGAACCGCTTTGAGTTGATCTTCCTGTACGCAGATACAGAAGTTACAAGTCTTTGGTAAGAACGACCACAAGGGTTTGCGGCATGGTGACGGCTCGACTTGAAAAAAAAACTTACAATTTCTCGCTTGCGGCCGCCTATCGTCCAAACGGCGTGTAGACTTGAGGCGAAGGTCAGGAAATTGAAACCCTCGCCGTGGATGATCAGCCTTTCGTTCGGCACCGCGATTGCGATCCACGGATGATGAGGGCCCGACCCGGGATGTCGGGAACATGTTCAACCCTGGCAAGGAGATGGAAGATGGCCCTGAAATCAATGGCCCGGATCGCGCTGCGCCCGCGCCGGACGTGGCTGATCGCAATTGTCGCGCAGGCGCTGCTGACAACGGCCGGCTGTAGTCACCATCGTGATTCGCTACGTCCCGTCTACAGCATGCCCGCGGCCGCATCTGCCCCATGCACCAATTGCGGTTCGGGTTCCGGCTCGAGCGCGATCGTCACCGAGCCGGCCGCGGGTGCCGGCACGGGCGCCGCGCCTCGAGCATTGTCGTCCGAACCGGCGATCGAGGAGCCGTCGGGCTCGACCGATTCCACGGTCCCGTCGCTCGGCTCACCGGCCGGCTCAGCCCGGTCTTCGCAGCGAAACGTACTTCCCGAACGGGCTCCCAAGGCGGTGATCGGTGATGAGCCGGATAT
>JBAUOX010000910.1:0-3965 GCA_049579985.1 Isosphaeraceae bacterium
GTCCAGCAGATGTTCAGCCTCATGTATGCCGCCAAGGGGGTGGGTCTGGCCGCCAACCAGGTGGCCCTGCCCTATCGCTTCTTCATCCTCAATATCACGGCGGAGCCGGAGCAGAAGCAGAAGGACCAGGAGCTGGTCTTCATCAATCCCCAGATCGTCAAGCGCCATTCCTCGATCGAGGACGAGGAGGGCTGCCTGAGCCTTCCGGGGCTCTACTCCAAGGTCCGCCGCGCCCGCAAGATCAAGGTGCAGGCCTTCAACCTTCTGGGCGAGCTGTTCGAATGCGAGGCCGAAGCCCTGTTCAGCCGCGTCATCCAGCATGAAGCCGACCACCTCGACGGCAAGCTGTTCATCGACTACCTCGGCCCCCTGGCCCGCCACGCGCTGAAAGCCAAGCTGCAGGATCTCGAGAACCAGTTCCGCCAGGCTCAGGCCAGCGGCGAATATCCCCAGGACCCCGAGATCGTCAAACAACTCGATAATATCATGACCCTGCCTTCGCTTCTGCCGGTGGCCTCCGCCCAGGCCGCCCAAGCCTGATCGGGCCAACGAACGAACGAGCGGGTGCCGGTTCCGAGTGGAGCGATCCGAGAGAGCGAGCACGAGACATGGCCACAGCGCCGGCAATCCGGATCATCGTACTTGGCACGGGCGACTTCGCCCTCCCCATGTTCGATCATCTCTGCGACACGGGACATCAGGTCGTGGCCCTCTTGACCCAGCCTGATCGGCCCCAAGGGAGAAAGCAGGCGCTGATCCCCAGCCAGATCAAGCAATCGGCCCTGGCGCGTGGGATCGCGGTCCTTCAGCCCGAGAATGTCAACGCCCAGGAGAGCCTGGAGCAGATCCGTCAGCTCGGCCCCGGCCTGCTGGTGACAGCGGCTTATGGCCAGATTCTCTCGCCCGACCTGCTGGCGATTCCGACCCTGGGCGGGATCAATCTCCACGGTTCGATCTTGCCCGCCTACCGCGGCGCTGCTCCCGTGGCGCGGGCCATCCAGCACGGCGAGACCGAGACCGGCGTCACGGTCATCCGAATCACGCCCCGGATCGACGCCGGCGGCATGATCGCCGTCGCCCGCACGCCGATCGGCGCCGATGAGACCGCGGGCGAGCTCGAGCACCGCCTTGCCGTCCTCGGCGCCCCGCTCATTCTCCAAGCGATTGCGGCCATCGCGGCTAACACCGCGCGGATCATCCTCCAGGACCGATCAAAGGTGACCAGGGCTCCCAAGCTGAGCAAGGAAGACGGCTTCATCGATTGGTCTCTGCCCGCACCCGCCATTCACAACCTCGTCCGCGCCATGCAGCCGTGGCCCCTCTGCTCCACCGCCTGGATCTCCAAGGACCCGTCCTCGAAGGGCCCTCTACGATTGATCGTCCACCAGACGCGACCCGTTGAGAGCCCCGGTCAAGGCCCGCCCGGCACCGTCGTCGAAGCCCACGCCGACGCCTTGATCGTGGCTGCCGGAGCTGCCGCCGTCCGCCTCCTGGTCCTCCAGCTCCCGGGCAAGAAGCCGGTGTCCGCCGCCGACTTCCTGCACGGCCACCGCGTGCTGCCGGGAGACGCGATGAAGTCCTGAACGGGCCTTCATTTTTTGCACAAGTTGTCGATGCAAGCGGCATGCGGAGAAATCGGGAAAACTTCCGATCGGGCGGCCGGGTATGTTGGTAGAGACCCTGTGAGCTCATGGATCGACGAGGATCCGGGCGGGGCAGGAAAAAAATGCGCTTGATGATCCAAATCCCTGCGTTCCTTGAGATCCTTATCTCTTGTTTTCTCAGATCGAATGAGGTAGGATTCAGTCGGTGGGCAAGCCGGCCAGGTGAGGCTCCTAGAAACCGTAGCCCTTCTGGGTGGAGAACTGAAGGGAAGCTTGCCGGGCTGGTTGAGAGTATGCCGGATGTCTCGCCCACATGGTCTCCAGGGCGGACGGATTTCGCAAAGGGCCGAACACAACGCCCGGGACTTCGGGCCGGATGAAGAGATGCTCCAGGCGCTGGCGTGTGATTCTTGGGCGCCATCGAGCAAACTCCCGAACCTCGAAACCCGGTGATCGTGGCTCTCATCTCTCAAGGCGTTCAGGTCTGCCTCCAGTCTTTCTTCAACTGGTGACGGATCGATTCGCCGCCGTAGCCCGCAAGGCCAAGCGTCAAGAGTGGGAATGTCTCCTCGGTAGATCCAACTGTCTTGACCCGGCATACCGAAAAAACGGCTTTCCGTTTCCCCCAGGGCGATCCTTGGGGGTTTCTTTTTTCAGTTACCGGACATGAGCCGAAAACGTTCGACGGCTGAAGCTCGTGGAGCAAGATTTCCATCTGGTCGATCAATCGATCAGAGACTGTCGATATCAAACCCGTTGCAGATCGGTCTAGGCCGACGAGTTGCCATTCATGCGCGTCTGCTCGACGAACTGCTCGGTGTCATCGTCGATGGACCGGCCGTGGCGGCCGCGCGGGGAATGGACGTAAATCGACCGGGGATCGATGAGATCGCGATGCTCGGGGGGGAGGGACATCTCATAGTGAACGCGCTGGCGGTGGTCGGCAAGCTGGAGGGCCGGGTTGTAGACGCTGTTGAACTTCCAGAGCATCTTCAGCGTGCTGGTCTGGCCCCGGGCGAGGTTGTGGGCGAGAATCCCCGCCAGGCCCTTGAGTGCTCTCCATCCCAGGTGCTTGCGGTTGAGAACCTGCTGCGTGCGGACCAGCTCGCAGTAGAACTCGGCCAGCGGCAAGCGGGTTGGCAGCACCGCGTGCTGGATGTCGAAGAGCCGATAGTCGCGCGTGGTCAACCGACGCGATTCGGTGAGCCAGCTCTCGGTGCCCGGATAGGGCGTGTTCACGCTGATGTTGACGATCTCGGGGATTTCGAGGCACCACTGGCGGATCAGCTCGAACTGGCGGTGGTCCCAGCCGGGATCGGCGATGAGGTTGATCGCCACCATGATGCCCAGCGAGCGGGCGAACTCGAGCGCCTCGAAGTTCTTCGAGAGCGTCACGCGCTTGCGGTATTTCTTCAGTCCCTCCTCGTCAATCGCCTCGACGCCGAGGAACATGTATCGCAGGCCGATGGTCTTCCAGAACCGGAAGACGTCCTTGTTGCGCAGCAGGACGTCGCCCCGGGTCTCGAGATAGTAATGCTTTCTGATGCCCCGCCTGGCGATGGCCTCGCCGATGGCCATGCCCTGCTCGGCCTGGATGAACGCGACGTCGTCGACGATGAAGATGCCGGGTTCGCGGATCGAGGCCAGCTCAGCCGCGGCGGCCTCGGCCGACTTGATCCTGTAGCTGCGCCCATAGAATGTCCAGGCGCTGCAGAACGAGCAGTCCCACGGGCAACCCCTGCTGAACTCGATCGAGGCACATGGGTCGAGTACGCCGATGAAGTACTTGCGGCGATGACGCAAAAGGTCGCGAGCGGGGCGGAGGTCGTCGAGGTTGCGGGCAAATTTCGGAGGGGGCCCCGCGCCCGATTCGGTGATCACGCCGGGAACGTCGAGCAGCGCCAGCGGCTGGCGCGAGCTCGCCGCATCCACGAGCTGCGCGGCGGCCGCCTCGCCTTCGCCCTTGAGCACGCAGTCGATCGCTCCCTCGGCATGCTCGAGCAGGTCGCCGGCCACGAACGAGGCGCTGTGGCCGCCCACGAAGATGAACGTTTCCGGACGCAGCGACCGCGTGGCCCTTGCCAGGTCGATCAGCTCGGGAATGTTTGCCAGATAGTTGCAGGAGAATGCCACAACATCGGGCCGCCACTCGTTGATCTGCCGGAAGAAGCCGGCATGACGCTCCACCTGAAGATCGAGCAGGCGAACCTGGTGCCCGGCACGTCGCAGCTCGGCGGCGATGAGTTCGATTCCGAGAGGCTCCAGCCTCAGGAAGATCTTCGTGTACAAGAGCGAGCTGGGATGAACGGCCAATATTTTCATGGCGAATCGCAAGCAGTCGTTTGTATCTCAAGAGCATCT
>JBAUOX010000911.1:0-22324 GCA_049579985.1 Isosphaeraceae bacterium
TCTCGCGGAACTGAAGCCCCAGCACGGCAACCAGGGACTCGCGTAAACCCGCTCCAACGCGGGACCGATCAGGGTCCGCGCTGAGATCCCGAGTGTTACCCGAAAACGGGTGCTTTTGAACCATGCCATCGCAACCCCGGTGACCTTGTCGTAAGTCCTTGCGGTCGCACGACTTATATTGGGCGGCGCGGGATTCGAACCTGCGACTTCCACCGTGTGAGGATGGCACTCTAACCGCTGAGTTAGCCGCCCGGTTAAGCTGGACTTGATGGGTGAACTCCCATCGCTCAATCAACTTTAGCGACTTCTCGAGCCCAGGGCAAGCCAGCGAGGGGCTGACTTCAAGGGCGCTCCGGGCTGGATGCCAGCCAGACGGATTGCCGGGGGAATTACCCCTTGCCGGACTTCCAGGAGTTCGCGTTTTATAGATATGCTCACCTGATGATATCAATCGAGAAAAGCGGCAGACTCGTTGCAGTGGGGGATTGCCCGGAGGCTCCGGTCACTCGTAGATTAATAGGCTCGATGGTCGTGCAGAGTGTCCGTCTGTCGCGAGGGGTGAGACGAGCCGATGACCGCGTTTTTTCCGGATGTGCCGAAGATCAATTTCGGGGGTCCCAAGTCGCGTAACCCCCTGGAGTTCAAGCATTACAATCCCGACGAAGTCGTCGCTGACAAGACGATGAAGGAGCATCTTCGGTTCTCGGTCGTCTACTGGCACACGTTCTGCAATCCCCTGTCCGATCCCTTCGGAGTGGGTACGGCACACCGTCCCTGGGACGATGGCAGCAACTCGGTGCCCAACGCCCAGCGCAAGGCCAAGATGGCCTTCGAGTTTTTCGAGAAGCTGGGAGCCCCGTTTTACGCGTTCCACGACCGGGACATCGCGCCTGAGGGCTCGACGCTCAAGGAAAGCCATGCCAAGCTCGACGAAGTGGTCAAGGTTCTCAAGGACGAGCAGGCGCGGACCGGTGTCAAGCTGCTCTGGGGCACGGCCAACCTGTTTACCAATCCTCGCTACATGCACGGGGCCGCGACCAGCTCGAATTTCGACGTCTTTGCCTTCGCCGCCGCGCAGGTCAAGAAAGCCATGGAGATCACCCACGAGCTGGGAGGTGCGGGGTACACCTTCTGGGGGGGCCGTGAAGGATATTCCACCCTGCTGAACACCGACATGAAGCGGGAGCTCGATCACCTCGGCCAGTTCCTCCACATGGCGGTCAACTACAAGAAACAAATCGGTTTCCCCGGCACCTTTTACATCGAGCCGAAGCCCAGGGAGCCGACCAAGCACCAGTACGACTCGGACGCCGCCGCCTGCCTGAATTTCCTGAGGACCTACAACCTGCTGCCGCACTTCAAGCTCAACCTCGAGACCAACCACGCGACCCTCGCCGGGCACGAGATGATGCACGAGATGGAGGTGGCCATCGGCGCGGGCGCATTGGGCTCGATCGACGCCAACACTGGCGACTACCTCCTGGGCTGGGACACCGACCAGTTCCCCACCAACATCTACCTGACCACGCAGTGCATGCACTGCATCCTCGATATGGGCGGGTTCACGACCGGGGGCGTCAACTTCGACGCCAAGGTCCGGCGCGAGAGTTTTGAGCCGATCGACCTCTTCTACGCCCACATCGGCGGCATGGACGCCTTCGCCCGCGGCCTGAAGACGGCCCGGGCGATCATCACCGACGGCCGACTGGCCGATTTCGTCAAGAGCCGCTATCAGAGCTGGGATTGCGAGCTTGGCCGGCGCGTCGAATCCGGCCAGTGCAGCCTGGGTGATCTCGAGGCCTATATCGTGCCCAAGGGTGACGCCGCCAGGAATGTCAGCGGCCGGCAGGAGATGCTCGAGAACCTGATCAACGATTTCTTTTGATGAATTGCTCTCTCGCCAGGCCCTTCTGGCGAGAGACGTCTTCAGGCCGTTGCGCAGACCCGATTCGCTCAGGAAGCTTCCACCAGTGCCGCAAAGATGCCCTGCATGAACGCGGGCAGATCGTCGGGAGTCCGGCTGGTAACGAGGTTGCCGTCGCGAACGCACGCGGCGTCTTGCCAGATGCCGCCCGCGTTCACCACATCGTCGCGGATGGCAAAGAAGCCCGTGACCTTTCGCCCGCTGAGGCAGCGGGCTGAGCAAAGCATCCACGGGCCGTGACAGATGGCCGCCAGCACCTTGCCCATCTGGCCGGCCTGGGTCACGAGATCGACCATCGCGGGATGGCGCCTCATATGGTCGGGAGAATAGCCCCCGGGGATGATCACGGCGTCGAGATCCTGCGCCTTGACTTCGTCGGCCGCAGCGTCGGAGCGGGCGGGGTAGTCGTGCTTGGACAGGTAGGTTTCTCCGGCCCTTGGTCCGACGATCGTGACGTCGGCTCCGGCCTCGCGCAAGCGCAGGACCGGATACCAGAGCTCGAGATCCTCATAAAGCTTCTCGACCAGCACGGCCACGCGCTTGCCCTTCAGGTTGCTCATCACGTTGCTCCTCTCTTTCTGATGATGGGTTTCCGACACGTTCTTGCAGGGCGAATCCGGCGGTATAATCAGGTGGGCGACCCGGCGCGAGCAGGGTTTTCCGAATGCGCGCGGGGTCGGTGCTCGGCCATGGCACGCTCGATCGCCTCGTCGAAGCTGTAGGGTGGTTGGTAGCCCAGAATCCTCCGCGCCTTGTCGATCGAGTAGTCGAGGTGCAGCCCCAGGAACTTGAATCGGGCCTTGTTGATGATCGGGGCATTCCTGGCTCCTCGCAGCTTCGCGCCTCCCTCGACGACTGTGGCCAGCAATCGCGCCAGACCAAGCGGGATATGGCGCGTGGGAGGCCGAAGGCCGGCCAGCTCGGCCACGCGGCTGACGAACCGGACCTTGCTCACGGGCTCGCCGTCGGTCAGATTGAAGAACTCGCCAAGGGCGGCCGGGTTCTCCGCGGCCAGAAAGATGCCGTGGACAAGGTTCTTGACATAAATGCAATTGAGGGCCTGTTCACCAGAGCCGAAGTAGGCGAACGTCCCCCGCCGCAGGTTCATCAGCAGCTTGGGCAGGACGGTGCGATCGCGCTCGCCATAGATGAAGCCCGGGCGGACGATGGCCGCGGCAAGCGAGCGCTCTTTGTGGTATTTCAAGACGAGGGCCTCGGCCTCGGTCTTGGAGCGGGTGTAAGCGTCAAGAGAGCTGGCCGCCGGCGGGACGGTCTCGTCGGTGCCGTGATGGTCGCGACCCGCGTAGACGCCCAGCGAGCTGACGTGCACGAATCGCTCGACTTGAGCGTCGCAGGCCGCGTCGAGGAGCAGCCGGAGCGCATCGACGTTGAGGCGGCGGAATTCCGCGAGCGTGCCCCAGTCGCCCACCTTGGCGGCACAGTTGAAGACCCAGTCGGCCCCGGCGACTCCCCGCCGCAGCGATTCGGCGTCCTCCAGGTCTCCCGGAACCTTCTCGACCCCCAACGGGTCGAGCCAGCGGGTGTCGCTGCTGGCGCGGACAAGCGCCCTGACGCGGTGCCCTCGCCGTAGTGCCTCCTCGGCAGCGTGGCCTCCGACCAGCCCGGTCGCTCCCGTGATGAAAATGGTCCTCGGCTTGGCGGTGTCCATGAGAGTCAGTTCTCGAGCAATCTTGGGTGATCCGCACCGGGGTGACACGACAGTCCTGGCTGCGCGGGTAACGACCTCGCACTTCACCTGGTCGGCCGCGGCCGGCGGTGGAGGCTGCGAAAAAGCGGCGTCAAGGGCGGTGTGAGCACGATCTGGAATCCTACCCGATCGAGCACTGATGGGGGAATGGAACTCCTCCTCGAGCGGCTTTTCGACCAGCCTCGCGGCGAAATGGGAATGGGGGCTGTTTTCCAGGCGCCGCCCGGTGTAGGCTGGATTTGTGAGTGATCCATGAACCCGCGGGGGCCCAGCGCTTCCGCCCCCTTTGGCCAGTTATCGTGCGGATTGACGGATCGAGGGAGAGGGTCTAGGATTTCTCGTCTCCGTCCCTGGCCCACGCGAGGTGTCGTCGAGGGATTAGAAGGGTTGGGTCGACATGGCCGGTGTCCTGAAACACGACGAGCTCGAGTTCTTTCGCCTGGCGCTCTTGAGCCTCAAGGCCAGGCTCCGGGGCGACCTGGACCAGATGACCGACGAAGCACTCCGGCTGAACCTGGTCAACGGCTCGGGCAACCTGTCGAACGTCCCACTTCACATGGCGGATGTGGGCACGGAAAATTATGATCAGGAATTCACCCTGGAACTGATCGAGAACGAGCAAGGCACTCTCGAGCTGGTCAACGAGGCGATGCATCGTCTTGAAATAGGGAAGTTCGGATTATGCGTGGAGTGCGGGGAACCGATCTCCAAGGCCCGGCTGCAGGCGATTCCGTACACGCGGCACTGTATCGCTTGCGCCCGGATCGTGGAGAACGGGGGATGACGCAACGAGTCGGGCTGGGCCGATGGTTGCTGTTCTGGGCCATCGCCCTGGGTGGCGCGGCCTTCGATCTGGCCACCAAGTCGATGATCTTCGCCAGGGTCGGCGAGCCCCCGGCTCCCTCGGCCTCGATCATCCGCGGGATCCTCGAGTTCCAGACCAGTCTCAACCCCGGTGCATTGTGGGGATTTGGCCGCACGCTGCCGTACAGCAGCCAGCTCTTCGCGGGTCTCTCGATCGTGGCCGGGATCGCGATCTGCTACTGGCTCTTCGTCCGTGGTGCCGCGGCCAGCCTGGCACTGACGATCGCCTTGGGTCTGATCATGGCGGGCGCCCTGGGCAACTGTTACGATCGTCTGGTCCACGGGCACGTCCGCGACTTCGTGCATTTCCATGTCGATTCCATCGGCTTCGACTGTGCGATCTTCAATTTCGCCGACAACATGCTGGTCCTCGGTGCGGTGATCCTGGTCCTCTTCGCCTTGCGTCCCGAGGCGCCGGCAGTTTCCGATCCCACCGCAGTCGCTCCGGATCAAGCTTCCTCAGCACTGACCGATTGAACCCGCCGCAAGCCACGCGGCTTCAGCCCGTCAAGCCGCCGAAGCGGCGTAAGTAAACGAGTGGTGATTCCGGTAAACGTTGCTTGCGAAAGGGCCGATCCCTGGTACTAATGAGCTCGTTCTTTGGCAATTTGCTGTTGCCGGTTGAGGGGAGGAGGTCCCCTCGTAAAACAGCAACCATGATTGAAGAGCCCGTTTCGCCCGTCGTGAGACGCGCGGACGGCCCTGTTTCCACAAGCCTTGCGGCGGATCTCCCCTTCGGGGGCCCGATCCGTGGTCTGCGGGGCTCTCAGGAGACATCGAAAGCTCAAGTATCGTATCCCTCGCAAGAGGGCCATGCGTAGATGCCGGGACACCGGCCAGGAACGGATGCCTGTAGCTCGGGGCAACCCGAGAAGCTGTGGGGCTTTAGCCCCTGCAGAGTGTCACGCCTGAATCCGTCGAGTCCATCCGACCCGCCTGACCTGACCTGAGCCGGCCGCTTCGTCCGCGCCAGGACTTGCGCAACGGCGGAGGCTCGAAGGCACGGCGCGATTTCGCTCAGATGTCGTAGTAGAGCGAGAATTCGTAGGGGTGGGGCCGGACGCGGAGGGCTTCGATCTCGTAAGTTTGCTTGTACCAGATCCAGGTGTCGATCACGTCGGAGGTGAAGACGTCGCCGCGAAGGAGGAAGTCATGGTCAGCGCGGAGGGCGTCCAGCGAGGCGTCCAGTGAGTGTGGAGTGGTGGGTACCTTCTCCAGTTCCTCGGGCTGAAGGTCGTAAATGTCCTTGTCGAGCGGGTCGCCGGGGCGAATCTTGTTCTGGATGCCGTCGAGCACGGCCATCAGCATGGCGGAGAACAGAAGATACGGATTGGCCGCGCTGTCAGGACAGCGATACTCGATCCTCCGGCTTCTGGGGCTGGCGCCACTGACGGGAATCCGGATGATGGCGGCGCGGTTGCGGCGGCTGTATGAGAACTTGGTAGGGGCCTCGAAGCCCTCGATCAGGCGCTTGTAGCTGTTGGTCGTGGGGTTGGCGAAGGCGCAGAGCGTCGGAGCATGCTTGAGCAGACCGCCGATGGCGTGCAGGCCGAGGTCGCTCATGCCGCCGTAGCTGTGGCCGGCCAGCAGCGGTTCGTCGCCTTTCCAGAGCGTCAGGTGCGTGTGCATGCCCGAGCCGTTGTCACCGAAGAGAGGCTTGGGCATGAACGTGGCCGTCTTGCCGCTGTTGCGAGCCACGTTGCGGATGATGTATCGCGCCAGCATGACCTGGTCTGCGCTTTCCACCAGGTCCTGGGGGTTGAGGTCGATCTCGCACTGGCCGCCGGTGGCGACCTCGTGGAAGTGGGCCGCCGTCTTGATGCCGCATTCGGCCATTCGCTGGGCCATTTCGGACCGGAGGTTCACCAGGCTGTCGGTGGGAGGGCAGGGGAAGTAGCCCAGACCTGAACCCGCCTTGTAACCCAGGTTGGGACGCTCGGACCGGCCTCGGTTCCAGGCCCCTTCCGTGGAATCGACGTGGTAGAACGCCTCGTGTTCCCGTTGCTCGAACCGCACGTCGTCGAAGATGAAAAACTCGAGCTCCGGGGCCAGCAGGCACCGTTCGGCCAGCCCGGTGCTGCGCATGTAGCTGACGGCCTTTCGCGCGATGTTTCTGGGGTCTCGTGTATAATCCTGCTGGGTGATCGGATCGTGGATATTGCAGATCATCGTCAACGTCGGCTGGGCCGTGAACGGGTCAACAAGTGCGGTCTCGGGCTGGGGAAGCACCAGCAGATCGGCCTCGTTGATTGCACGCCAGCCCACCACGCTGGAGCCGTCGAACGCGATGCCCTCCTCGAAGGTATCCTCGGTCAGGGCGTCGGCAGGTATCGAGAAATGTTGCCAGACCCCGGGAAAATCCATGAACCTCAGATCGACTGTGGTGACCTCTCGCTGCCTGATCTGAGCCAGTACTTCTTTGGGAGTCACGCGGGATCACTCCTTAGACCGCAAACGGCATGAGTTCTCGAAAGGGCGAAAGCTCCCGCCGTGCCTGGCGGGAATGCGGCTCGGCGGGAGCCTTGCCCTCCCATTGTTGTCAATTGGCTTGCGATTCTTGGTTTACGGTACCTGCAAAACGCGCCGTGAGTTACCCTGGCCTTTCACATGAGTTTACGATGAAGGCGGGATTGGGTCGAGGCAGAGGGCCATGGCGAGGCCAGGGAGAGGTCGATTCGTCGTGCTCCAGCACGACTGGAACGGGGTCCACTGGGACTTCATGCTCGAGGCCGGCGCCGGCCTGAGAACATGGGCCGTCGATGCACCCATCGTGCCTGGTGTCCCGCTGGCGGCCCGTTTGTTACCCGACCACCGACGGATCTATCTCACCTTTGAGGGTCCGATCTCGGGTGACCGGGGATGCGTTCGTCGAGTCGCCGAGGGAGTGTTCCAGACCATCGAATGGCGCGTCGACCACGTTCGCGTGCAGCTTTCGGGTGCTCAGCTCGTGGGCGAGGTTGACCTGTACCGATCGCCTTCGGGCACGGATTCGAAGGGCGGCTCGACCACCTGGACGTTCCTCCTCGGGAAGGTGGACTGAAGGACCTTGCGGGAGGGTAATCTGGGGGGATCGAACGCCCCCTTGGTCCGATCGGAATGGCCCGCCAGACGGATCTGACCGTTGCGAATATCCAGTTCTTCCAGTTGCACGTCCTCGCGACTGAGATTCGGCGTATATCTCAGGACCACCACGGGATACCCGTCTCGCCTCCACCACTGGACATCGACCCCATGACATCGTGCATGGTCGATAATCCGATCGAGGACATTGTCAGCCGGCACGGGGAGGATTCCTGCCCGGATCTTCTCGAGGGTCAGTTCGACAGTGTTCCCCTCGGGGACCCGGGGGCGGGCCACCACGGAGATCACGGACTGGATTCCGCCTTTTTCGAGTTGAAAGGCCAGGACGACCCGGTTCATCTCGAAGAGGACGCGGGGATCATGGATTTCGGGCGGCAACTGATCGGCGAAGTGAGTAACCAGATCCTCGGCCAGCCAGGCGTTGACCTCTTGATCGGAGAAAACCGCCTCCCACGAGGGCTCGTTGCAGATATCATTGCGCAGTTGCAAGCTCTGGGCGACGAAATGCTTGGCCTTGATCTCGCGCTGTTCGTGGGGCAGGCTGACCATCGCGCGATAATAGGAGGGCTGGTACGTCAAGGAGAACCAGATCGCCGACGGGATCGAAACGCAGACTCCGAGGAAGGTTCCCGTCTTGATGAACCGCTTGGTCAACATCTTGAGCATCGAAGAACCCATCTATTCTGGAAGGGACAGAGTGATGGGAAACGACCCGCTCACGGTAGAGAGGCATAGGGGTGCTGATTCAGAGGACCTGACGTGCACGCGTGGTCGAACCATTTTGCAGCATACGGACCGGCGAAAAAACGGTCAACCCGGACTTCTTGCCGGATTGCCGGATCGACTCTGGCTCTGGTCTGATGCAATAGCTTCTGACCGGGGAAGTACGCGTAAAGCTCCCCAAGGAGCGTGCTTGATGGCACGGAAGAAGAAGGATGTCGCCATGGACGTCGGCGTCACTGGCCATTCGGAGCATGGTCAGTCCCTCTGGCACGGCAGCGCGCCAGCAGCTCTTCCGGCGGGACGCGCGGGCGCTCCACTTCGATCTTCGCCCTCAGGGCCTGGGCTTCTACTGCTCGTCGCTTCAGGTAGGCGCGCACTTCGTCGCGGTGCCGGAGGTAGAAGGCAATGACGGCGTGGACGTCGGCCAGTCCCAAGGTGTCGTAGGCGCGGACCATGTCTTCCGGCCTCATGCCGTTCTCGTACTGCTCGATGACCAGGTCGAGGTTGACGCGACTCTTGCCGACGCGGACGGCGCCCCCTTCGTCCACTCGAAGCGGCGGACGCTCGGCGTGGAGGGGAAGCGGCCCGGCCGGGCCTTCCGCGACGGTCGCCGCTCGGTCCGGGACCACGACAGGGTACAACTTCGAATACGACTTCGTGAGTTTACTCCGGGCGAGAACCTGATGGTCTCCGGTGCGCCCCACGGCTCTTGAAGTCCACGATCCCACCGCTTCGTTCACGACCATAACGCCGAGGTCGTTGCGCAGAACGTTATAAACGGTGAGCCAGGTGGGATTCGCCTCGATAGCCAGGAACACCTCGTCGATGATGTCTTCGGAGTATGGCGTTGGAAGGGTCGCCAACACCTCCTCGACGAGGGTCTTCACGCCTTCGGTTCGATTCGGCATGGTCTGATCTCAGCGCGGTAGTCGCCTGGCAAGAAGTTGACTCTCGAAGGGACGTGTCAATTCTGGTAGTTCCCAGGATACGATTTCGTGGCGTGAACCATTCTCAGCCTTGACAATCCTGAATGCAAGAAAGAACTGAACAAGACGACACAGGCGGATCGGCGCAAGGGGTTGGCATGTCGAGACTTCTGGATAGCGTGAGTGAGCGAATACGGATGTTGCGCTGGAGCACCTGGGCGGAAAAGGCCCATGTTGTTTGGGCCAGGAGCCTCGTCCCCTTCCATGCCAAGAAGCAGCACCGGGAAGTGGGGAATCGGAGGTCCGGCAGGTGCTCACCCACCTGGCCACGGATCGCCAGTTGGCGACATCGACCAGGGGCCCCCATCGCCTGGGCCCACAAGGATGCCCAAAAGGGGCCTTCCATCGCCTGCTCCCAGAAGGGTCTCACGGTATTGGCCGATTCCTACTCAGCCACAAAGAATGGGTGGCCCTTTCTCACTACCCGTCGCGAAAACCGGAAACCGGCCCTGACCCCGCGAAGCCGTTTTTTGTTTTCTTATCCGCTGCTTCTCCACCCGCGCTTCCAGCAGGTCGCCGGATGCCGCGGCCACTCACTCTTTCCGCATCTGTTCTCGACACATAGCCATCTCACGCATTGCTTCGTTTCTTGGGGTTCTTCGGAGTCTGTCTTTTTTGCTGTTTTCTCGCCGCGGAAGCAGAAACACCCGTTGTTTCCCGGGGAAGCGGCGGAGCGTTCGGATCGCCGGCCATGAACAGGTGGTGGATCGCGAACAGGTCCGTGGACTGCGAGCGGCGGTGACGCGTCTCGCGGATGCGTTGGTCTTCGGGGAGGACGCCGGAAACGAGAAACGCACCCGGCGGGTCCATCCCAAGGTCCGCGCTCTGCGCCCGTATGTTCGCTTCGACGTTTGTCATCGCACTCGGCACATCGCCGTCCAGCACAAATCCGAGCATGCCGCCGTGACGGACGAAAGCGGCGTATTGCCCCCGGACGAAACGGAGCATTCCGTGGCGCACATATTCCGAGGCATAGGGCCGAACGGCGGCGCCTTCCCTGACGTTGAGCCGCTTGCATTCCAGGCAGAAGTAGATGTTTTCCCGGGGCACCAAGGGCGCGAAGACGATGTCCATCCTGCCCTGATCCTCGCCCGCGGCAGGGTCCAGCTCGACCAACTGAGAATAGATTTTGAACGGAAGGTCGCAGCGATCCCGGCTGGTGCGGAGGCAACGACAGAGGGCCTCCGAGGTTGGATCTTCCAGGGCGTTCGATGCCGGCGGCGGCATCGCCGCCCAGGTGTCCGGCACCAGGCGGATAATGTCGGGGACCAACGAGTCGATCAGGTTGATCCAGTCGGAGGCCGTTCCGGCGACCCTCATGCGCGCTCCTTCCGGGATTGCATGAGAATGGTGCCTGCGATCTCGTCGGCGTCGTTGAGCGCCGCCGTCTGGGTCCAGAACCGCTGGCCGATCGGCTTGGCGACGTACAGCCGGTTCCGGTCAAACACCATCAACCCCCGAACGGGATCGAGGACCCCGTCCTTTCGAGACGTGGCGGCGCGAAGGCGATCGAGGGCGGATAGTACATCGCCATCGGTGTCGGCCGAGGCGGAAACCGGCTCGGACCGACGCACCTTTTCCAAGACCACCATGCCGATACCGAGGCCCTCCGACGCAGACTGTGTTCCCCAGACGATGTAATCCCCGCCTTTGGCCCACCCATTAAGCATCTCGCAGACGCGATCTCTGTAGGCCAATCGCTGTGCTTTGGAACTGGGTTGGACGGTCGGGACCGGCATCCGCTGCCGGGTCGGCTGAATACTCGGTATCGTGACCTTGATGGTGTCGTCGATCAGCAGCTCCTCAAGGGGCAGAATATCGAAGTATTCCTGAATCAACGGCTCAACGGCGCTGCTTGCCTCGCGGACGATACCTGCTCGATCAACAAAGTCCCCCCGTGCTCGTCCGGCGGCGGACGTCACGATTTGGGCAACTGCTTCGACGATCTCCCATCCTCGCTTCGGGTTCGGCAACTGATCCGGGAAGGGCATCGGGAGCCTGAGCACCTCCTCGACGTGCACCTTCGGACGGGCCACTCCCCAGCTCGATGATGTGTGGAACAGAAAGTATTCCGCAACAGGAGAGCGGAGATAGGCGGCCAGAAAGATTAACAGATTTCGATCCGTTGTCGGTCCGTGGATGCCTAGAAGGGCATGCTGGAAGGACACGTCAAAATCCGCAAACGCGATGCTCGTGTAGCCTTCGGCAACGAGAACGTGGGGAGCGCGGAAAATATCCGTATTCCGGAGGAGCCGCCGAACCTCAATGGTGGGCGATGGCAATGTCTCACAGTCACGCTCAAGGAGAAACAGATCCAAGTTCTCCGATTTTGCTGGTATGAAGCACACGCTCGGGAGTGTTAAGGTCTTCCGCGAACTTGGGGGATCGTTCTCGCCGAATGGCTGAAATCCGACCGCCATGATCCAGGGTTTGTCACTCTTCTTCTGCCGTGGGTTTCGGACATGGTCTCGAAGCCGCGGGTAAAGAGAAAGCCTGTCAATGAGCCGAAGGTCTCGCGGAGTCCCCCAGAACCGTTGCTTCCAAATCTGCGGCGCGTCAGGACCTTTAAGGTCTTGCAGAATATCTCCGGCAAAGACGGGCGCCCGATCACCGGGCGCGACGGTGATGACCTCGGCCTGCGTCACGGTCCAATCCGCTTTGGGAGCCCAGTAATCAACCCGGTGCCGCATGTTTTCAGGCGGGGACTTTCGGTAGCTAACGACGATGGCCGGATGAACGGCTTTTTCGAACAAGAACCAGCGAAAGTCCGCCAGGTTGAGTACCCGGTCGATGGCGTTTTGGTGCATCCACGCCTTCTGGAACGCGAGGGCGGTGGTGCTATGGTGGAACAGCAGCCCGTTTGGCAACACGAAGCACACACGGCCCTCATCGGCCACGTGTTCGACCGCCTTCCAGACGAATGCGGCGGCGATCTGCATGTCCGGCACGGGCTTCCCGTGGGACTTACACCAGTGTCCGGCGGGCGTCTCCTCGGTGGCGTTGCTTTTCCAAGGCGGGTTCCCCACCACCAAATCGACCTGGGCCGGAAAGGCTACGTCATCGGCGAAAAAGTCGGCGCATCGGATATTGCCGACGCTTGAGCTGGGCGCGTCTTGCCCCGAGTTCACAACGAGCCGTGGGAGCGCATTCCCCTTCTCTTGAAGTGCCTGGATGTCCCGCGGCAATAGCTGGTCCAGGTAGGCAAGAATCAGACTGAATGCCGTGATCCGGCAAGCAGTGGGGCTGATGTCAACGCCGAAGAGACTGTTGCGGAGGAGTTCCATCAATTCCCGAGCGCGGCGGTCGTTGGGTGCCGTCGGATTCGACTGCTTCCACTCCTCGGCCATCCGGTTGAACAACCCGACCAGAAAGATGCCCGAACCGCAAGCTGGGTCGAAGAACTTTTTCCCCAAGAGCGAGGGGAGCCCGTCAAGGGCTGTGTCGAGCACGGCTTCAGCGAGGAATCGCGGTGTATAAAACGCCCCCGCTTGTTCCTCGGCTGCTTTGAGGAACCGCTCATAAATCGCGCTAATGGTTTCGATCGGGATGATGCCGAAGTCGTATGGCCAGAAGGATCGCTGCCCGGTACGAACCTTTATTCCACGAAAGAATTCATTCAATGTTTGAATATGATGGTCATCGATCAAGTCCGCCTCGGCAGCCAAGTCATCGCTGAACAGGTCGCCGTTGAAGTCTTGGCCCAAACGCTTAAAGAGCCGGTACAAGCCGGTCTTTGCGTCCCGTAGCGGTTCGATTCCAAGAATGTCCCGCAGGTGGGAGGCGCCATTGAAGCCGAGTGCGCTGAGGTAGCCCCGTTTGATGACGCCGCGATCGAAGAGATAGCAGGTAAAAACGAGGCGGCAAAGGAGAGCGTCCAGTATCTGCGGGGAGAGGCGTTGGTTTGTCACGTCATCGAGCTTTTCCCTGGTGTCCTTGAGGTTGTCCAGGAGATCCCGATCAACCCGGTGGTCCGGGTTAAAAAACGGGATCTTCTGGTGGAAGAATTCACCCGATTCGACGGAGAGGAGAAACTCACGCAAAGCTGTCGCCACGCGGTCAATCACCGTGACAAGGCTCGGCAGCCGGTCTCGCGCCTGCGGATCAGCCACGGGGCGGCACAATCCGGAATAGACATGGATCTGGTCCGGCGCAATCAGCACGAGAATAGGTGCACCACCGTGGTTCCAGAATTGTTGGTTAAGACCGGCAACCTCGGTCGGCGCGAGCTGCGCGACTTGCTTGAAATAAATGAGCGGAGAGTTGTCGGTGCAGAGAACGCCGTCCAGATCCAGGAGATCGAAGGCTCGGCGCAGAACGTGGGCCTGCGGAACCGTGCGATCGAGGTCATCCTTGCTCGAAAAGAAACTCGGCGGCATACGGTCGTTGACGCCGAATTCCTGCTGCCAATCTGATCCGGGTGGAGTGGTCATGTGCTGGATGACTTTGTCTCACTCGTGACCGTTGCCGGTTCATCCCGAAGCTGATAAGCCCAGCCTGCGGAACGCCTTACCGAGCGGAAGAGGTAGCCGCGCTGCTTGAGGAGCAGAACGTCCAGGTGGACGGTCTGTTCGGAGATGCCGAGCTTCTCGGCCGGCGCGGGTGTCGAAAACTCGCCTTGTCGTGCCGACCCGCGATGGCGAATGACCGCTCGTAGCGCATGTGCATACTCTCCCAACTTTATCCCTAACCTTTGGTGATAGGGTTGTCAAGGCACAGACGAACAGTTTGCCTTGTGAACCGGATCGGCTAGACCGGCTAGGCCACACACTAACGACTGGTGCAAATGGGGTAAATAAGCATCAAGGGAGCCTTGGGGTTGGGGTAACGACTGGTGCAAATGGGGTAAATAAGCATCAAGAGAGCCTTAGACGCGATTCTTACGCTCGGCGGGAGAGAACGAACCCAAAGTTGAGGGGTTCTCACGGCGGATCAGGCGAATGGTTCGAGACAGGTTGCTTGTGGGGAGTGCGGCGGGCTTCAGGAACGCCGGTTCGAAAGCAAGCGAGGCGGTCCGGTCAGACCGGAGTCCCTCGAAGGAACGGGCAATGTCGACACCGGTTGCGAGTTTATTGCCAACGTCGTCCGGCGCCGACGAGGTTCGCCGCGAACCGGAAAAGCGGGGTTTGCATCGGTCTGGGGCCATCAGTCGAAGTGCGCGGTCACGACGAAAACCGAGGGGTCGTACCATTGTCGAGAATGGCCGAACGCGCCTAGCATAGTTCATGTGGGTTTTCGGTCAGAGGGGATTTCCGCCATGCCCTCGCGTTTTGTCTCGCTGGCGATCCTGGTCTACTGGTGCATCGCCGCCTTCTGCCTGCTCACCTGGGAGGTCCTGCCCGAACTGACGCTGGGGTATCCCCCCGACCTGCGCGCGATCGCCGCGGCCGGTGACTCCGCCAAGCCGGTCACGTGGAGCATCCAGATCATCGATGATCCCAAAGCCGCGGACGTCCGGCGATCGATCGGCTCGGCGGTCACCGCATCGAAGCGCCTCCCGGATGGGTGGTTCGAGCTCAGTAGCCGGGTGAATTTCGACGCCGGAGGTCTGCTGAAGGGAACCGCGTTCGCGACCAAGGCGAGCCTTCGCCTCGAGCTTGTCAGCGTCTACCGTGTGGATCCCTCGGGCAACCTCCGCTCGTTCGACATGAAGGTGACCCCGGTCGATTCGTCCGAGACTCTGTTCACTGTCCACGGTCGGCTCAAAGGCGGAGTGATGGAGGTCGTCTCGAAGGGCCCGTTGCCGGTCTTGAACCAGAAGTTGAGCTTCGCGTATGAGCCCCGTGGCGTCGTTCACGATGCGCTTGGTCCGCTGGATCGGCTGCCGGGCTTGCACCTGGGCCAGCGGTGGGATACGCGGATGGTCAATCCGTTCACGGGACAGGTCGAAGTTGTCCGAGTCGAGGTCCTGCGGCGCGACCTGATTCACTGGAACGGCGAGCCGGTCAGTGCGTTCGAAGTCGTCCACCACTCCGGGCTGGTCACCGCGCGGACCTGGGTCCGGTCCGATGGGGTAATCCTCCGTCAGGAGGTCCCCTTTCCGTTCGTCAGGCTGGTCCTGGAGCGCCTTGCGGACGCGGCCCCGTCGACACTCACCGAAGGAGCGGCCCCATGATCGAGCTGGAGGGAGTCACCAAGCTCTTCGGCAATAAACGCGCCGTCGATCGGCTCGACCTGAGGGTGCACGCAGGGGAGCTTTTCGCCTTTCTCGGCCCCAATGGCGCGGGCAAGACCACGACGATCAAGATGATCTGCGGCTTGCTGGCCCCGACCGCCGGCAGAGTCCGCGTGGGAGGCCACGACGCCGCCGCGCGGGAAGCTCGCCAGTTGCTCGGCTACGTGCCCGATCAGCCGTATCTTTACGACAAGCTGACCGGCCGTGAGTTCCTCAGGTTCGTGGTCGAGATGTACGGGCTGGACCGAGCCCGCGCGTCGGCCCGGATCGATGAGCTGATCGATACGTTCGATATGGGCGATTTTATAGACGAGCTGTGCGAGAACTATTCGCAGGGCATGAAACAGCGCGTGGTCTTCGCCTCGGCGCTGGTGCACGACCCCAAGGTGCTGGTGGTTGACGAGCCGCTCGTCGGCCTCGATCCCCGAAGTGCCCGGATCGTCAAGAACCTGTTCGTCTCGCAGGCCAGGTCGGGAGCGGCCGTCTTGATGTCGATCCACCTGCTGGCCATCGCCGAGGAGCTCGCCGACAGGATCGGCATCGTGGACCACGGCCGGATGCTGACCGTGGGCACTCTCGCCGAGCTGCGCGAACGTGCCCAGCACGACGGCTCGCTGGAAGACCTTTTCCTGAAGCTGACTGGCCACGGTCTCAACGCCCGGCCGGGGCAGTCTGTGTTGGAGCGCTCGGAAACCTGACCGATTGAGCCCGCCGCAAGCCATGCGGCTTCAGCCCGTGGTCAGGCGCGGGGGGAACCCCGCTTGCGGGGTCGCTCCCGTAGGGCTTCAGCCCGTTAAGCCGCCGATGCGGCATAAGTAAACGAGTGATGATTCCGGTAACCATTGCTTGCAAAACCGCTGGACTCTGGTATAGTGCGGTCATGATTCGCACGCACGTTATCTCCTGCAAGCTTCCACGGGCCCGTGCCGACGCTCTGAACCTGGAGAGTGGTCGCGTCTATACCGGCGTCCTCGTGGCGCACTGGCGGACCGTGCGAAAGAAAAACCTCTGGCTCTCGGAGAAGTCCGGGACGCGCTGGAGCGACATGCGGGCCACCCCCACCATGCACGCCCATACGATCGATGCCGCCCAGCAGGGATTCTACAAGGCGTGCGACACGACCAGGGGGTTGCGCAAGGCCGGGTTTACCGAGGCCAGGTTTCCGCACTGGACCAAGAAGTTCCGCACTACGATCTGGAAGAACACGGGTATCAAGCGGAACGGCGATGTCCTGGAATTGTCCGGGGGAGGCCGTACCAAGAAGGAACGGGAGGAGCGGAAGATCTCCTTGCCGATCCCGATGGCTCTTCGGGATGCCTTGCGGTTCCTGGAAGTCCGCCTGGTCTACGACAAGAAGGCGCGGCGGTACTTCTGGCACATCGTCGTGGAGAACGGCAAGCAACCCAAGCCGTCGCCCGGCGACAACGTAGTATCCGTGGACCTTGGCGAGATCCATCCCGCCGTCGTCGGGGATGAGGCGGTGGCGACGGTCATCACCTGCCGGGAGCGGAGAGCCGAAAGCCAGGGACACGCCAAGCGGTCGGCGAAGATTCAGAAGGCGGCATCCCGCAAGCGGAAGGGGTCGCGCAGCCACCGGCGTCTCATGAAGGCCAAGTCCCGGATGAAGGCCAAGCACAACCGGGTCTTGCAGGACATGGAACACAAGATCAGCCGGGCGATCGTCGATACGGCTGCCGAGCGAAAAGCGGGAACGATCGCCATCGGAGACACCAGGGACATCGCCGATGGAGTCGATTGCGGCAAGGTCCAGAACGGCCGCATGAGCCGCTGGAACCACGGCAAGATCAGCGATTACGTGGAGTACAAAGCGGCAGCCGAAGGGATCGTGGTCGAGCTGGTCGACGAACACCACACGAGCCAGACGTGTCCCAACTGCGAGCATCGCCACAAACCGAGGGGGCGCAAGTACCGCTGCCCGGCCTGCGGGTTTCAGGCGCATCGCGACGTGGTGGGTCAGGTCAACATCCTGTCGGTGTTTCGTCATGGCGAACCTGGGAAGATTCCCGCTCCATCTATCGTCAAGTATCGTATCTCTCACGATATGAGGGCCATGCGTAGATGCCGGGACACCGGCCAGGAACGGATGCCTGTAGCTCGGGGGTTACTCCGAGAAGCTGTGGGGCTGCAGCCCCAGCAGAGTGTCACATGAGCCTTGCAATCCCGGAACCCATCAGGCTGCCCGATCTGGCCCCCGACCGCACGGCCCGGGCCCTGCGCTGGCTGCGCTGGTGGCAGGTGCGCAACACGATTACAAACCTCATCCAGGGCTCGCGGCTGCGGATCGCGATGATCCTCTTCTGTAGCGCGGTGTTCTGGGGAGGTCTGTTCATCCTCTTCCTGGGCGGGTTCCAGTTCATCAGCCTCTACGTGGACCTGGCCAACACGATCGTCGAGTATCTCTTCAGCATGTTTTTCCTCTCGTTGCTGGTCATGCTCTTCTTCTCGAGCGGGATCATCGTGTACACCACGCTGTTCCACTCGCGCGAGGCGGCTTACTTGCTGACCACGCCGGCCTCGACGGACCGGATCTTCGCCTACACGTTCGCCGAGGCCATCGGCTTCTCGAGCTGGGGCTTCTTTCTGCTCGGCAGTCCGCTGATGGTTGCCTACGGCTTGACCGTGAAGGCACCGGCGGCCTTCTACGCAATGTTCCTGCTCTACCTGTTCTCGTTCGTGCTGATTCCCGGCAGCGTCGGGGCCGTGGCGGCGATCACGGTGGCCAACATCTTTCCCAGGCGGCAAAAGACGGTCCTGACGCTTGCCGTCGCGGGGGTCCTGACGCTCTTGGCCATCTTGGGAATCCGGCTCTGGCGAACTCCGGGAGACACGCTCAGCGGGGACTGGCTGGGGAGCATGCTCAACCGGCTGGCTTTTTGCCAGAATCCCCTCTGGCCGAGTCGCTGGATGTCGGCAGGGCTGCTCGCCTCAGCCAAGGGAGAATGGTCGCAGGCGGGATACCATCTGATGGTGCTGTCGGCCCATGCTGGCCTGCTTTACCTGGCGGCTGCCGTCGTGGCACGCGACCTGTACCGCCGCGGCTACAGCAGGGTCCAGGGAGGACGAACCTCGCGACGCCGGCGTGGCCTTTTCTTTCTGGACGCGATCGTGCATCGGCTCTTCTTCTTCCTGCCATATCCCATCCGGCTACTCATCCTGAAGGACCTGCGAACCTTCTTGCGCGATCCGGCCCAGTGGTCGCAATTCTTGATCTTCTTCGGGCTGCTCGCATTCTACTTCCTGAACATACCCCAGCTCGGCTATGGCGCTCAGACTCCCTACTGGCGCAACCTCGTGAGCTTCCTGAATCTGTCGGTCACCGCGCTCATCCTGTCCACGTTCACCAGCCGGTTCATCTTCCCGCTGCTCTCCCTGGAAGGTCGCAACTTCTGGATCCTGGGGCTCTTGCCCCTGCGGCGGGAGCAAATCCTCTGGAGCAAGTTCGTCTTCTCGGCGGGGATCGCGCTGGTCGCGACCGAGGCCCTGGTCGTGCTCAGCGACCTGATGTTGCGGATGAGCCCCGTGATGATCGCGCTGCACGTGGGGATGATCGCCGTGCTCTGCCTGGGCCTTTCCGGAATCAGCGTCGGCCTGGGCGCGCGTCTGCCCAACTTGCGCGAGGCCGACCCGTCGAAGATCGCCGCCGGATTCGGGGGAACCCTGAATCTCCTGGTCAGCCTGGTGTTCATCTTCGTGATCGTGACCGCCCTGGCGCTGCCCTGCCACCTTTACTTCGCGGGCCAGGAACATCCCGAGTCCGCAAACATCGCCATGTCCCACAGCGGCTTACGGCTCTGGCTGTCGATCGCGATCATCGCCAGCCTGACCGTCGGCATCCTGGGCACCTTGATACCGCTGCACATCGGCATCAAGGCGTTCCGGCGGATGGAATTCTGATCGTGACCGACCCGTCAGCCCGGGGCCTGCCCCTTGCCAGACGCAAGCAACAGGGTAACCTGTTTCCCAACGGAACATTCATTTTCGGACTTCGTGCGTCGTGGCCAGGCAGCGGGGGAGGCTTCACGGATTGGGGCTTCGCCGGAAGGTAACGGCGGACGGGTAAGCCTTGCTTCCTCCTCGTCCAGATCCAGGGAACCAACATGAGTCACACCAAGAGATCGATGGTCAGAACCGCGATCACACTGGGCATCATGGGCATGTTTGGCGCTGCCGCGTTCGCCCAGCGGGCCCCCCAGGCCAAGGAAGGGGCGTCCATCGTCGTCGATGGCATCGTGCGCGAGGTCTTCCGCAACCCCAGACAAACACAGGTTGATTATGTGATCCAGATCGAAGTCTCGAGGTCGGAATACGGCCGGTCGCCAGCCGATCCCAAGAGAGTGCAGGCACCGGCACCCGGCGACCAGATCTACGTCCATATCTTCCAGCCTTTGCCAGAACACCAGGGGAGACCAGGTGCCAGTGGCCACAGCGCCATCCCCGCCGAGAGGAGTCAGATTCGCGCGTACCTCTACCCCCGCGCGCAGGGCGGCTGGGAGGGAGCCTTCCCCGACTGGTTCGACCAGGCCGGCATCGTTGCCGAGAACCGTGTCCCCAATGAACCCGAGCGGCCCGCCGAGGCTGCTCCCGGCCAGGCACCCGCTGCGCCACCTTCGACTTCGACACCAGCGGGGGCCGGGTCGATCGCGCAACGGCTGGGGATCCGGGCCGAGCAGGTCCAGGTCAGCGGCCGGCTGGTCCTGAAGGTCATTGATGTCGCGCCCGAGAGCGCGGCCGGAAAGGCGGGAATCGAGCAGGGCGATGCCATCATCGGCGTCAATGGCGGCTTCATCACGGATCTCGATCAGCTTGCGACGACCATCCTCAAGGGCGGCCCCGTCGCGACCCTGGCCGTCCTCGATATCCGCACCGGCAAGCAGGCCGCCGTCAAGGTGGACGTGAGCGGATTGATCCCGGAGGAGGCCGCCCAGCGCAAGCCCGAGCCAGCGCCTGCTCCCGTGCCGACGCGAGCTCTGGGAGTGAAAACCGAACAGGTCCGGGTCGGGCTTCGCACCAAGGCCGCACGAGTCACCGAAGTTCAGGAAAGTAGCCCGGCAGCCAAGGCAGGCATCGAGAAAGGCGACGTGATCCTCGAGGCCGACGGCACGCCGGCGTCCGATCCCGCACAACTCGACGCTGCCGTACAAAAGAGTGGGCCGGTTCTGACTCTGAAGGTGTTTGACCCCCGCACCCGCCGCGAGGTCCCGGTCCAGGTTCACTTCGATGCGGCGGGGGCCGTGACCCAGGGAACCAATCCAGCGCCAGGAGGTACGCCGCTGCCCGCTCCAGCTCCGGGCTCCGGGGCGACCTCGGCTCGTGCGATCGGCATCATTGCCGAGGCGGGAACGGCGGATCTGCTACCGGTGGTCAAGGTCGTGCAGGTCGTGCCGGGCAGCCCGGCGGAAAAAGCGGGAATCGAACCCGGAGACGCGATCGTCGGCCTCAACGACAAGGTGATCTTCGCTCCCGATCTGCTCGACGAAGCCCTCAAGACCGCGGGCAACTCGTTCACCTTGAACGTTCTCGACGTCAAGACCGGCAAGAAGACGCCGGTGAAGATCAACGTGCAGTGAGATCGAGAGGTTTTTAGCTCAACGATCCCAGAGCAGGAATTCCCGATTCCAGAGTGCCAGAGGCACAGGCCTTCTGGAATCGGGAAAATGGAAGGCAAATCAAATCGGCATGTCTTTCATGAAGAGCAAGCCGACGGTATGAGAATGACTCAGGCACCAGGATTCACGTGGTGGTCATCGTTCCAGAGGAGGATGGCCGGGTCGTCCAGCGTATGCTCGTAGCCCGGGATGCTCAGCGATGCGGTACTGAGTACGAGGTGCCTCGCGTCCTCCGTGGTCTGGCCCGTCCAGCGCGCGCCGAGGACTCGGAAGAACTGGCCGTGACCGAAGAGGAGGACGCGACCGCCATCCGCCCGTAGACGGGCGATCACGCGGTCGGCGCGGGCACCCACCGCCGCGAGCGACTCACCCCCCGGGCAGCCGTCGCGGAAGAGATACCAGCCTGGCCGCTCACGGCGGACGTCGGAGGTGAGCCGGCCATCATAATCGCCATAGTCCCACTCGATGAGGTCCGAGGTGACCTTGGCGACGGCCGCGAAACCTGCAAGCTCGCAAGTCCGCCGCGCCCTCTGGAGCGGGCTGACCAGAACCTCGGTGAACGTTATCCCCTCGAGCCGTGCTCGCAGCCTTCGCGCGTTGCACTCGCCCCGCTCGGTCAAGGGGATATCGGTCCGTCCCGTGTGCCGGCCCGACAGCGACCACGCCGTCTCGCCGTGACGGGCCAGGTAAACGTCGGGGAGCGATTCGTTCATGGTGTGTTCCTCGGATCGGCCTTTCGGATGGCATCGGTCGCAGGTCGAGAATGCGGGGCGCGGGCGATTACGTCGCCGCCGGACCTGCATGTTGCAGTTGGCCCAGCGGATGGTCAGCCGGCGGACAGGCCGCGGGTATCCCTGGTGTCACGTTCATGTCCATCGCGGCATTGTATTCGCCACGGCGCGCCGCCCGGTTGCACCTGGCTCGATGATAAAGAGCTTGCTGTGCCGCCAACACGTGGGCTTCCTTGCCTTGCCAGATCTCTAGAGCCGGTTGCTGGAGGGCGCGGGCGAACGAAAACGCCAACGCCCAGGGCAGTGACGACTTGAATCTCACATTCATGGCATTCAAACGGGCGGAGGCCAGTTCACCGGGTTGGCCGCCCGACAAGAACGCAATCCCCGGAACGGCAGCGGGGACGGCTCGTAAGAGACAGTTCACCGTGGCGTCGGCCACCTCGTCGACCGTTTCTTGCTTGGGGCAGGACAATCCCGGAAGCACCATGTTGGGCTTGAGGATCAT
>JBAUOX010000912.1:0-7625 GCA_049579985.1 Isosphaeraceae bacterium
TTACTCGATATCGCCCGCTCGGCCGGTGCGCGAGTCTGGGTGGTGAGTGAATACGGCCACTGTGATGTCAACCGGGCGGTCCTGCTCAATCGCGTGCTGCGCGAGGCGGGCATGCTGAGCGTTCGTCGCGGTCCCTTCGGCGAGATGCTCGACACCTTCGCCAGCCGCGCCTTCGCGGTCTGTGATCACCAGCTGGCTCACGTCTACGTTTCCCAGGAACACGATCTCTCAGCGGTTCGCGATCTGCTCGCTGGCCAGGGGGGCGTCATGCGCGTCCTCGGCGGGCGACAGCGGCATGAGCTGAGTCTGGATCATTCCCGCTCGGGAGAACTGGTGGTCCTGTCCCAGCCCGATTCCTGGTTCGCCTATCCCTACTGGCTCGATGACCGCCTGGCTCCCGATTTCGCCCGCACGGTCGATATTCACCGCAAACCGGGTTACGACCCCTGCGAGCTCTTCTTCGATCCCCAATTGCTCTGGCCGAAGGGACGGGTGATCCGCCGCTTGATACAGAAGAAGCTCGGTTTCCGTACGCTTTTCGACGTCGTGCCGCTCAATCCGAGGCTGGTGCGCGGAAGTCATGGTCTCCCCGCAAAGGCCAATGAAGACAAGCCCGTTCTCATCGCCGACGGACCGAAGCCGGATGAACGCGGCGCCCTGCCCATGACCGAGATCCATCGCCTGTTGCTGCGTGCGCTCGTGCCGGATTGATCCGATGGCCGAGATTGTGCTCAGGAAGGTGGATCCAGCTAGCATGCTGCAAAGTCGCAGTTGACGGGTATTCTCTTTCCTAGCAGGCTCGCCACAACGGTCGGTCGAATCGAGTTCACTTGCGTTACGGACTAATCGTTCACCTCCAGTTGTTCTCCACCCCGCCTCGCGGCGACGCAGTTACTTTCGGTTACAGAGTGCCAGAACACTCTGACGGGGACTTTCACCCTGCTGATTCGATGCAATTACGGGCGCACTAGGTCAGGCTTTCCGCCTGACTCTGAGCCTTGTCAGGCTGGAAAGCCTGACCTACAATCAGTGCGTTTCTTTCGTGCCGGGTTAATATCACGCTCGATCCTCCAGTCATGCAAATGGGCAAATTGAACAGGTTTTGGTAGTATGGACGGGAAAATCGGTCAACTATTGTCCGCACCGTGGCGATAGAGTGATCTGTTGATCACTCGGCACCGGTGTAAACACCTGAGGGAGAGAACGAATGCTACGCCTGGTTGTTGCGACGATTGCGGCAGGGATGCTGATGTCACCGGGGGTAGGAAGCTCGAATTCCGCGCAGGCGGCCGCTCCGGCACCGACGAATTACACCGGAGTGGAGAAGACGATCTCATCGATCCGTGACAGTTGGTCGCGGCCGGGAGCCGTTGCGGATCCCAACGCACCCGCCTGGAACGTTTTCTTTGATGCCCTGCTGAACGATCTTCGTGCGTATTCGCAGGCCGACAACCCGACCGATCGCCTGACCGCGCTGAACCGGATCTACCAGATGTCGGTCGCCTTGGCCGCGGTTCCCTGGGCTCCCGCGATCCAGCTTCGCGAAGAGCTGCGGCAGTGGATGCGGCCACGCGTGCGCCTGGCGTGGGCCGAGCGCCGGCTTGATGAGACGGTCCGCGGCTTGCCTCCCACGTCGGACCCGTCAATCATCGCCAATCGCCAGCGCTGGGTTGATTTCGTGGCCAGCGACCTGGGAGACGCGCTGGGCGAGTACCATGGGGCTACCACGGTGGCCCAGAGGCAAGATGGGCTCAAGCGGGTTCATGATGCCCTCCGGTCATTGCAAACCCGCAATCAAGAGCGGCCCTGGCAGCCGTCGTGGGAGCTGCAGACGGCGGTCAACGACCTGTTCAACCAGCCGAACCTGGATATTACCGCCGATATCTACGTCGTCCAGCCCGTGTTCGACCAGAACCTGGTAACCTCCGGCCCGGTCTACCGCAAGGGCTACTGGTCGCAGGTAACCGCCGGGCCCAAGACGGGCTTCGGCCTGCTGCCCAGCGATGACGGCATCGCCTTCTACAACAGCCAGTTGCTGACGAGCGCCACGCCGATCACCGATTTCCAGAATCAAATCGCCGCCGATCCCCAGGGTCGCAAGGCCGCGAAGCTGTACGAGTTTTCCGCGACCAGCTACGACGCCGCCCAGCTCACCGTTTATACGGTTCTGCGCGCGTCCGGCCTGGTAATCTGGCCCGCGTACAACCACAGCATCGACGCCTCGATCTGCTCCGCCCCGGAACCGGGTGGAGGGTTTGGCCGGCTGGTCGCCGGCCTGATCGGCATGAACCAGAACAAGATTACCCAGAAGGTCTATGAAGGTGCCATCGGCTCCTTCCGCCAGAGAATCCCCCAGGAGGCCCAGGAGGAAGCCCAGGAGCGGATCGCCGGTCAGCAAGCCGAGCGTAATGCCCAGCTCGCGCAATACCTGATCGGGAACAACACGCTCGCCTTCGAGGACTTCCTGATCTCGGGGCTATCGTTACGGTCGCGGCCCGAGGCGGTCTACGTGGAAGGCTTGCTCCAGTCGCGGGCCGGGGACAGGCAGCGCGGGGCCGATGCACCGCAACCCGCCACGCTGGCCGTCCCTGATCCGGGTCTGACAGCCGACGTGCATTTGAGCTCGGTGCTCAACAGCATTGCTGACGGACTGTTCCAGCGCGGGCAGGTCAAGTCGGTCTCCAACCTGGTGATCGTGACCAAGGACGTGCCGCCGGGAAGTCCTCCTCAGCAGGCCGCGACAATCGCCCCGAACGTGGGTTTTCCCGCCTACTCCAGGGCGGTCGACGAGGCCCGCAAAGCGAATAATCCCAAGGTGACGGCCATCCGTCTCAAGCGGCCGGCCCAGGCTCCCGAGTTCGCCGTCGATGCCCGCGGCTTCCTGGTGGCAACCGTACTCGACGTCGAGCTGGAAGCTCCCGCACCCGACAAATCGAGCCAGGCCGGGTCGGTGATCGGCGTGCCCGCCAGAATTCTCCGGATCCAGATTCCGCATCTCGAAGTCGCCTTCTCCTACCAGGTGGAAGAGCCCACGCCGGGCTCGCACAGGATCCGGGCCAAGGTCGAGGATTTCTCCCCCTCGTCAAACTCCCAGGTCCTGGCGATCAACGACGACGAGTCGAAGGCGTCGCCGTTGACCCGGTTCAGCGGAGCGCTGGTCATCAGCGCCATCGGCGTCCGGCTGCGCAGCCAGCCGATCGTGGCCAATCTGGACAATCTGGATCTTCGCGGCTTTGCCATCCAGTCGATCTCCCCGCTGGATCCCTCGGGCTGGGTGCGAGTGAGCCTGACGCGAGCCCAGACCGCCGCACCGGTGGCAACGGCTGCCGCGCCGGCCCCGACCGTCGCAGAGCCGGTCCAGACCAATCCGGTTGCCGCGGAGGCGGTCCAGGTGCCGGCGACAACCGTGCTCGCGCCGGGCGGACCCGTCGCCGTGGCGCGATGACGCTGACAGCCTGGTCCGGACGATCCTGAAACCAACGAGGTCCACCGGTCCCCTGCTGCCATGACCGGTGGGTCTACGTTTTGAGGCGTTCGCCGCACGATCGCGAGACTTCTGGACGACCGGCAAGCGATTAAGGTACAAAGCGAAGGTCTTCCAAGCACGGCACAAGCGCGCGAAAAGGACGAGCAAGCGGATGATTCTGGGAAACCTCTGGCGGACGATTCAGGCCCAGCTCAACAAGCTGGTCGATTTCTTCTGGGCCGCCGACCCGATCGCGGCGATGCAGCAGGAGTACGACCGGGCCGTCGCGCAATTACGAGAAGGCCGGGTCGGTCTGGCCGAGTACCGGGCGTTCGTCGAGCGGGTCGGCCGCCAGGTGGCCCGCAACGAGGCCAACGTGAGGCGGCTGGAGGCGACGGTGAAGACTTACCTCAAGGGGGGTGATCGCGAATCGGCAGGCCGGTTCGTGCTGGAACTCCAGCGCGCCCGCCAGGAGCTCGCCGAGAACCAAGGCCAGCTCAGGATGCACGAGCAAGCCTATGAGAACAACCTGCTGAAGATCAAGCACGCCGGCGGCAAGCTGGCGGAGATCCGCGACAAGATCGCCCGCTACGACGCCGACCTCAAGATGAGCGCGGCCGAAGCCGAAATGGCCAGGCTGGCTCAGGATTTTCATGTCAACGTGACCACCGATTTCGGCCAGCTCGAATCGAGCATCCAGGAAAAGATCGACCTCAACCGGGCGAAGGTGCGCGTGGCCGCGGACCTCTCCGGCGAGGGTGTCGAGGCGATCCGCCAGGAAGAGGCGACAGAGGCGCAGCTTGCCGAGGCCGCGCTCCGCGAGTTCGAGCGTCAGCTCGAACCGTCCTCCGCGCAGGCCGTTCCTGGAATCGAGCCGCCCGATCGGCACGGGCCGGCCAGGACCAGGGTCACCGAGGGGCCTTGAAATCGCTGCGGGCGATCGCCGAGAGCCTCCAAGCCAAGATCACCGCCGATCCGGCGAAGACATACAAAGACGCCGTCGTGCAAAGTCCGTGCTTGCATGACGTTTGCACTGGCATTACCCTGAGATACCGAATCGAGGGGTCTTGAGCGGGGCTGCATCACCGTCGCCTTCCGTCGCCTATCACTTCAATGGGTCATCCAAGAGAGGAACACGAACAATGGCCGCCGGACAGCCGAAGCCCACATTTTACGTGGCCCTGGCGCTGGTCGTCCTGGGATTGATCGGGTTTGCGGTCTATCGCAGCGACATCGTCGCGCCGAAGCCGGTTCAGCCTCAGGGCGGCGGGGGCCAGCCGCAGGGCAAGCTCGAGCCCAAGGATCTGGGCCCCGAGCAGCCGGCGGAATCGACCGACTCCACCAGTCCCACGACAGTCAAGGAATACAATTTCAAGCCGGCCGAAAAGCTGCCGCCGGTCAAGGGAGTGGCCGCCTACAAGCCGCTCAAGGACAACACCGTCCGGTTCGCGCTGAACGTCTGGGCCGGCTGGGCTCCGATCGTTCTGGCCAACAACGGGTTCAAGGCCGGACAGGAATGGAAGACGGCCGACGGCAAGCCGTTCAAGGTCGACCTGGTGCTGATCGACAACCCCGTCCAGATGCGCGACGCCTACGCCGCGGGGGAAGTCCACATCGGCTGGGCGACGCTCGACATGGTCCCGCTTTTCCTGGAGAGCTTCGTCGATCCGCAAGGCAACCCGCGCGACAGCCGGATCATGCCCCGGGTCTACCAGCAGGTCGATTTCTCCAACGGCGGCGACGGGGTCGTGGTCCGCGAGAACATCAAGACGGTCGCCGACCTCCGGGGCAAGAAGCTCGTTCTGGCCCAGAACTCGCCGTCGCACTACTTCGCGCTCAACATGCTGGTCTCCGGCGGAGTGCAGCCGTCGGAGGTGAAGATGGTCTTCACCGAGGATGCCTTCCAGGCGGCGGCCGCGTTCAACGCCCAGAAAGATATCGCCGGCTGCGTTTCGTGGGCTCCGGACATCTACAACCTGGCCAAGGCCAGGGGCAACCGCCTGCTGGTGACCACCAAGGAAGCCAACCACCTGATCGCTGACGTCTGGTTCGCCCGGGCCGATTTCGCGCGCGACAACACGCCGATCATCGAAGCCGTCAGCCGGGGTATCTTCGACGCCATGGAGCGGCTCAAGGAAGAGCCCGAGCGGCAAAGGGTTTCCGGGCTCATGGCCTCCGGCTACAACATCCCCGCCTCCGACGCGCTGGGGATGCTGGGCGACGCGCACAGCACCAACTGGGCCGAAAATTTCCAGTTCTTTATGAACCAGAACAACCCGACCAATTTCGAGCGCATCTGGCAGCGGTCGTATCTGCTCTACCGCCGCATCGGCGCGATCGGCCACCGGCCGGTGCCCTTCGATCAGGTCATGGACTTCTCGATCATCCAGAAGCTGGGCCAGGACGCGAAGTACGCCTCGCAGAAGGTCGAGTACGGCACCCAAGCCGCCCCCAAGGAACTGCAAGCGGTGCGGGCCGAGGGCGAAGAGATATTGACCAACACGGTCGTGATGCACTTCTTCCCCAATAGCTGGGATCCGTTCAAGAAGGTCACCCGGATGACGGATGGCAAGCCGGTCGAGGAGCTCTACGATCCCAACGTGAATAATGTGCTCGAGGAAATCGCGCAGCTTGCCGGCCAGTTCGGCGCCGCCCGGATCGTGATCGAGGGCCACACCGACAGCTCGATGAAGGGCCAGGTCCCTGCCGCACTGGTCAAGGAACTCTCGCAGAACCGGGCCAACGCCATCAAGGAGGCTTTGGTGCAGAAGTACCCCGACCTCGATCCCAACCGGTTCAACGTGGACGGCGTGGGCTGGGACCGGCCGGCCGACCCGAGCGATCCGCTCAACCACACCAAGAACCGGCGGGTCGAGATCAAGGTGCTCACGGCCGAAAAAGCGACCTGAGCCTCGTTTTCCGCTCCTGGAATCTCGCGAGTATGGACCTGATGGCAAGATCCGAACCCGAGCAGCCGGCGCCGTCACCGGGAAACCCGACGATTGCGAAGGGCTCCGAACCCCCGGTCAGGGTCGGCCGCCCGGGAGCTCTGGGCTTTCGCTCAGGCATCTTCCTGGGTCTGCGGGAACAGGCTCCGCAGTGGCAGGTCGTGGTGATCGGCCTGGTGGGCGTCGGGGGTTGCCTGGCACTTTGGTGGTTCGTCACCCGGGGCGAGCCCGAGGAGCGGATCATCTCGCCATCGAAGGGGCTGTCCAGCCCCTGGGAGACCTTTGCCAGCTTCCACAGCCTCTGGTTCGATCGGGGCCTGACGCGCAACCTGCTGACCACCCTGCGCCGGGTGTGCTCCGGCTTCGGTCTGGCCACGCTTGTGGGCGTGCCCCTGGGAGTGCTCTGCGGGTGCTTCTCGCGGGTCAACGCCTTGTTCCTGCCGATGACGCTTTTCGGACGCAACATCCCGGTTGCGGCCCTGATTCCGCTCACCTTCTCGCTCTTCGGCATTGGCGAGCTTCAGAAGGTCATGTTCATCTTCATCGCCTGCGTCGCGTTCATCATCTCCGACACGGCCCGGGCGATCGGCGAGGTCCGCGAATCCTACGTCGATTCCGCCTATACCCTGGGGGCCGGCCGCTGGCAGACGATCTTCAAGGTGCTTGTCCCTCTGGCCCTGCCCAGCGTCTTCAACTCCTTGCGGCTGCTGTTTTCGCTGGCCTTCGGCTACATCATGCTGGCCGAGGTCATCAAGTTCGGCGGTGAATCGGGCGGGCTGGGTGACATCATCAACACCTCGCAACGGCGAGGCCCGCGCGAGCACGTGATGCTTGTGCTGCTGATCATTCCCGTCGTGGCCCTGGTCATCGATTACGTGTTATTGTGGATCCAGCAGGAACTCTTCCCCTATCGCTACGGCGGCAGCGGCCTGCTTCACAGTCTGGTTCGTGGCGTGATGCATGGCTGGGAAGATCTGAAGGGGCTGATCCGGCGGCCGGCCCTTCCCGTAGCTGCCGGCGGCACCCTTCCCACGCCCCCGGCGGAATCTTGTGCCTCGGATCAACCACGCTCGTAAGCAACCCCAGCCCTGAAGGGCGGGGCTTTTTGAAAGGGAAGCCCCATGCTTACCAGACCGCCGGGCGGGCCCACACAGGATGTGGGGAGGCACCGGCAGCCGATACCCGGGAATACGAATAGGCACCTGCGGATG
>JBAUOX010000913.1:0-12255 GCA_049579985.1 Isosphaeraceae bacterium
CAGTTGTGATGGGCTCGATCGCGGTTGGGCACATTACCAGCACCACGACCAAGCAGCTTGTGACTAGCACCGCGGCGGTAGGTACAAGTCAGTGCGGGATTATTAGTGTGGTAAACAGCTCAGGAACCCTGCTGTGGAACAAGGTCTGCCCCTATCGGTTCGGTGCCGTCATCGCCGGAGATGTCAACGCGGACGGCTATGATGAGATTATCGCGATGTATGGATGCGCCCCGCCCGGGACATTCACACAAGTCAGCGATGGCGGGTTCATCATCCTCGATCGCAATGGGAACGAGATTACCTGCGGATCGATGAGCGGTGTGGGCACAGGCACGTGCTATGGCGCTTACGACGGTGCAAGCATCCCGTCGTTCTCCGCCGTAACCGATGACCGTCGATTACTGAGGTACCGGGCGGATTGGGGCATGAGTGGGGCCCTTGCGGCCACCCTACCCAGCGTCACGGCCACCTCAACAACGCAGCAGCTCACGATCGCGACTATGGACCTCGCGACGTACCTTCCACCCCTGGGAGATTTTCCATTCATCCTCTCGGGTTCCAATGGGTCCGCGCCGCCGGGCATGACCGGCTACCGGGGCTCTCCCTGGACCATCCAGTCCGGATGGGTCCAGAGTGCGAACTATGCTGACTCGGGAAACTCCTTCCTGGAAGCGACCGGCGTTTCTACCGATGGGTTGGAGTTCGAGTTCACGGGCCAGATGATCGGCCAGGGCACGCAGAACGGCACCCTCCAGTATTCGATGGGTTGCGCCTACCGTTGCACGGCCTGGGTCAGTAACACGCCGAGTTGTCTACTGTTTTACGCGTGTTCGACGGGAAGTGTTGACCTTGTTCAGATCGCTTCGAACACCGGCGCGACGGTCGAGACCTTGTTTACGACGTCATCTTCGGGGCTGACCTTTTCGACCACGGACACAGTGCGATTCCGCGTAGTCGCATCAGGCAAGGACCACTCGGCCTCCTACTCGAAAAACGGCGGCCCTTGGACTCTGCTGTATTGGGTGCTGGACGCGGCGGGAACACCGCTGCTCAATGCGGGGACCGTCGCTCTTTGGACTGGCCGGGGGCAGAGCCAGTACCAGGATCTCGTCCTGCGAAAGATTCCGTCGGCTTACTCGGACGGCACGGTGATTGGCCCGGCGCCCATCCCAGTGCTATCGCTCCTGGCGCCGACCGTCTATCCCGCGGCCATGATGATGGGGCTCTGATTACGGAGTTCCTAGCAGTTGCTAGTTCTTAGTTGTTAGTTGCTAGATATGAACTGAATTAACTAGGAACCAGGAACTTCTTCCCACCAGGAACTCTCCGCAGTTGCTAGTTAATACGATTCATATCTAGGAACTAACAACTAACAACCAGCAACTACTCGTTCAGCTCGATTTTGGATTGGGGACTTTGGATTGAGTATCGCACTCGCAATCGTTCAGGGCACATCCGCGGACTTCCAGTTCCAGCTCGCGGGAGCGACTGCATCCGTCGAGCCCTTCACGCTGGACCCGGAGCAGACCGTGCTGATCTCTGGGACCCCCTCGACTACGCCCTTGGGCTCGTTCCTATCCACGGACGTCCTGACCGCCTCGGTCTGGGCGGGTTCGAATGAGGTGCCTCTGCTAACCCCTGCCGCGAGCTGGCTTAGCGCGCCGGACGCCCAGGTCCAGGTGAGTATCCAGAACGCCGACAGCCTGGGCCTGGCTTACGGGGTGTACTACATCCAGGCGTTCGCCACCCGGGCCGGGACGCCCCCCCGGACGACGGCCCTGCTGCCACGGGGCAGCAGCCTGGAAATCATCGCGGCGCCCATGGCGGCTGTTCCCAGGCCGACGTACATCGGCATCGTGGACCTGCGGAAGATCGCCCCCTGGATCGACGACCTGCAGGTGCCTGACTCACACGAGGGATTCGACGACCCGTGCGCCGACAGCAGGGACTGGCTCGACGAGATGACCCTGCGGAACTACCGGGGCGGCAACGTCTCGCTCCTGGGCTACCACGGGTTCGCGCTCGATGCCTGGTACACCGGCGGCGGCCGCCGCACCAGCCTCACGAACCGCTGGCTGTTCGCGGCCCTGGCATCGAACCAGCTCCTGGTCACGCCGCGGATCAAGAACGTGTGCTCGTACTACGCCCTCTCGCGGATCTGCGAATCGATGATCACCAAGGGCGGCATGTATGCCATGCTCGCGGCCCGCTTCCGGCTCGAGGCCGAGTCGCTGTTGGCGAGCACGACGGTGGAAATAGACGTCAACGCGGATGGGTTCGGGGAAGTGCCCATCAACTTCAGTTCAACCAACACGCTCTGGGCGTGAGCAGTTGCTAGTTCTTAGTTGTTAGTTGCTAGATATGAACTGAATTAACTAGGAACCAGGAACTTCTTCCCACCAGGAACTCTCCGCAATGGCTGCCACTCCCAAGCTCGACATTCCCGTTTCTCCCCGGGCCGCGGTGTTCCGCGCCATGGAAACCATTGTACGCCAGAACGCGACCTTCCAGCGCGTGGTCAAGCCGGACCGGTTCCGGACATGGGAGGGGCACCCCCGGGACATCAAGCCGTTCAGCTATCAGGAGGCACCGTGCCTGCGCTGGACGCCGATGAACACGGGGGAGGAGTTCAAGACGCCCGACACGATGGCCGGCGACCTGCTCGTCAACTGCGAGGTGATCGTTGCCGGATCGTGCTGCGACGACCTCACTAACTTCTGGTGGCTGCTCACTCGATGCTTCTATCCTCAGGGCGGCGGCGCTCCCAGGCAGGCGATCATCCAGACCTTGCAGGCGGCCGGGGCCCGCAGCGGCCTGGTGCTGTTCAGCCAGCCGGCCTTCGACCCGGGCCCCGACGGCGTGTTCTTCGCCGGCCAGGGGCAGATCAAGATCGAAATCCAGAGTCAACTCAATAGCTGACAGCTGCTAGTTCCTAGTTGCTAGTTCTTAGTTCTTAGCAAATACATATCTAGCAACTAACATCTAACATCTAACAACTAACAACTAGCAACTAGCAACTAGGAACCTTTCCCATGAGTCGTGAGTTCCTCCTCCTGGTGCAGGAGTCCGCGTACAAGACTCCCGTAACAACCCCGATCGTCTGGCCGACCGCCAGCGCCAGCGCCTTCTACATCCGGCTCGACGGGGCCAACACTTTCACCATGCGGCCGCGGCCGGTGATGGTGGCGGTTCCTTACGGCGGCGGCGTGGCGATCGACGCCTTCCGCGTCTCCGACAAGATCGAGTGCAAGGGCCGTCTGGCGACCAAGCTCTACGCCGGGCCGCTCTCGCAGTTCCTACTGCAATGGAGCGGTCAGCAGATCAACAGCGGCCAGACGTCGCCCTGGACCACGACCGAGCCGGCGGGCGACCTGGCCAGCGTGGCGATCTACCACGGCATCGCACGCTCCGACGGCACGATAAAGCGGCGCGTCTACCTGGGCTGCAAGGTGGACGGCTGGGACCTGGACGTCTCGGAGGACTCGACGATCGCCACGCTCTCGCTCGACATCTCCGGCTCGACCCCCCAGGGCAACCAGTTCGACAGCTCGACCGACCCGACCGCGGGTACGTTCCCCGCCCCGACCGACGTTCAGATGCCGCAGGGCGGCGTCACGGGCCCCTACGTCTTCGTCCACGCCTCGGGAGGGCTCACGATCGGCACGGCACGGACGCAGTTCCAGAGCCTGAAGCTGTCCAGCAGGAACGTGCTGGCGCGGCGGTTCTGGGCGAACCGGTTCATCAACCTGATGCGGTTCGTCGGCCGCTCGACGACCCTCGAGGCGCAGAACTTCTACGTGCCGAGTCCGGACGACCGCACCGACTATGAAGGTCTGCTCGGCTTCAACACCGGTGCCGGGTACACCGGCACGGCCTGCACACTGGAACTGAACAACGGCACGCACACGGCGACGTTCAACCTCGAGACGAACAGCGTGATCACGACCCTGGAAGATCAGCTGCCGCTCGACGACCTCTACACCGAGACGATGACCGTAACGAACCAGTGGGACCCGGCGACCTCGATCGACTTGACGATGGCGTTTACGTGAGATCGGGTTGCTGGTTGTTAGTTGTTAGTTCCTAGAATGAATCGTATTAACTAGCAACTGCGGAGAGTTCCTGGTGGGAAGAAGTTCCTAGTTCCTAGTTAATTCAGTTCACATCTAGCAACTAACAACTAAGAACTAGCAACTGCTAGGAACTCCGTCGTTCTCTGTGGCTGAAAGGATGTTCCCGTGCATATCGAAGCCGTCACCGTCTGCTTCCATTACGATGATTTTCTCGAGCAGACGATCCGTGTCAACCAGCCCCTCTTCGACGATTGGGTCGTCGTCACCTCGCAGGCGGACGCCGGGACGATCGCGGTCTGCACGCGGTACGGGGTGCGGACCGCCTTCTGCCCGTACTTCAACCGGGGCGGCCAGGACTTCGCCAAGGCGTCGGCGATCAATATCGGGCTCGCCCATCTCAAGCTCGAGGACTGGGTCCTCCACCTGGATGCCGACATCGCGCTGCCGCGGAGTACGAGAAAGCACCTGGCGAACGTCGAGCTTGACCCCTCCTGCATCCACGGTATCGACCGGGTCGAGTGCTCGAGCAAGGCCGAGTGGCTGAGCTGGCTGACCAACCCCGACCCCTACGAGAAGCACTACTTCCATCGCGGCCCGCGCAATTGGCCGGCCGGCTCGCGGGTCGGGCACTTCGACTACGGCGGTTACGCCCCGATCGGGTTCTTCCAGCTGTGGAACCGAGCATCCGGCATCACGCGCTACCCGAGCGTGCAGCGCTGGGACGCCGAGCACACCGACGTGCTGCACGCGATCCAGTGGCCGCGGCCGAAGCGCGTGCTGATCCCCGAAATCACGGCGGTCCACCTGAGCACGGGCGGAAAGGATTGGGGCGTCAACTGGCACGGCAGGAAGAGCCCCAGGTTCGGCTCCGCCGAAGTGGCGAGTGGCGAGTGGCGAGTTGCGAGCAAAGAGAAGGACGGTCCATGTCCGACGCAGACGCGGAGAGAGCCTTACGGGCCTATAGGGCGCTAGTACGGATCGCGCGACATCCCGAGCGGGAGCCGGCCTGGCCGGCGATCGTGGCCGACTTGGCCGACGCCGAGGCGTACTACCGGGCGATGCCGTGCGGGACGCGGACGGCGGCGCAGGACCGGACCTGGGACGAGATCCTGAGGATCCTGTATGGCTGACCGCGATTCCACTGCCGTCGGCTACCGGCTGCGCACGCATGCAGCCGTCGGACCTGTCCACGTACCCGGACGCCGCGAAGCTGGTGTGGTTCGACCTGGTGGTCAAGCACGGACTGACGGCCAATCGCCGCGATCTGCGGCGCGGCAAGGACAAGGACGGGAACATTCATCCCTTGTCGCCGCGCACGATCAAGTACCGGCGGAGCGAAGTCGGCCCCGTAACGAAGACGGCCCCGCGCGGGGTTCCGGCCCTCGACCTCTCGCGCGTGATGTCGCTCCTCACCGGCCGGGCTCACACGTCAAGCGCCGAGTTTTGGTGGAAGTTCGACAGCCACACCGGCAGATCGTTCGCCGAGATCCTCCACTATTGGGCCGACGATCAGGGACATGACGTGTTCGGTCTCTCTCCGCAGGGCCGCGACTGGACGCTGGACAAGGCATCGCGGGACTGGGACCGCTGGCTGGCCTCTCCGGCGGCCGAGAAAGTCCTGGTGCACCCCGGCATCCCGGGGGCCAAGCTGTTGCGGAAGGCCGAGGTCCTGCGGCCGATCGCGAAGACGGAGATCGGCGGGACGAACCTGGCGGAGTACGACCTGTTTCCCGGCGCCGAGCTGCAGATCCGGCGGGCGATCGAGGCGGGGACGTTCTCGGGGTTCCGGAGGCTCAACGCCCGCGGCGAGCAATGGCGGCCGGGCCAGGGGCTCGGATCGGGGCCGATTGCGCCGCCGCCGCCGCCAGTGAAGCCGAAGCCATCGCCGGTCAAGCCGGCGGCGCCCAAGCCAGCCCCAACTCCAAAGCCGGCGGCAGTACCTGTTTCGCATGCCATGGAAATTGACGCCATGTTCATCTCGCCGCGAATCGAACGGGCGGCCAAAGCGACGTTTGAGATCATTGACAGGATTCATTCGGACGGCAACATCCCACGAATGCCTGTCCGTTCCATGTCTCATCCCGACTATGAGGGATACCTGATAGTTGGGAACGATGGGCGGCCGCGGGCGATGGAGCTCAACAAGGCGGCCGACACTCCCCGGCACACCACGGCCCATGAGACGGGCCATGCGATCGATTACGGAGGTATCCCTACGACGGCCCCCAGGATCCATGAAAATCGGGATTTCCGTGCCGAAAAGCGATTCAAGGAATTTGTGGCGGCCGTGGATCAGAGCGAGAGCATAAAGACGCTCCGATCCAGGCAGGGTCAGACGACGGTCCATACCGAAGGGGCGCCATGGATGAACAATTACACGATCGACCAGAAGCATGTCGCCTACCTGCTGCAAGAAAATGAGATCTGGGCCCGCGCCTATTGCCAATGGATCACAGAGAAAAGTGGCGATCTGGACCTGTTAGCCGAGCTCGAGCACAGGATGAGTCAGACTCGGCAGACGATCTATGCTCCTCAGTGGACTAGGGAAGACTTCCGCCCAATCGCCGCGGCGATTGAGACGATCTTTCGAGACTTGGGATGGCTCAAATGATAGAAGGCAAAACCAAGGAAGAGACGATCCGCCTGACCGCCAGGTTCCTCGGCATTTCCCTGATCGAGGCGGCGTTCATCTGGGGGCAGGAACACGGCGAAATCTCAGGCGATGTGATCGTCGTCGATGCCGACGGCAAGCCGATCCGAAATCCAAAATCCGCTATCCGAAATCCGAAATCCGAAATCCTGACATGTTCACCGTCAACCTCGCAGACCTCGGCCACTTCGCCGTGCGCGTCCGCCGGCTCACGATCTTCGCGCAGCCCGGCGATCCGGTCCTGGTGCGTGCCATGGGCGATTTGATGAAGAGCTGGGAGCGTCGACTCGAGGAGGGGAACCGCAAGGGCGTCCTGGCCGGGCTCGACAAGGACGGCAATCCCGCTCCGGTACCGAGCTACCGGCCGTTCAATCCAAAGAAGCTCACGCTCGCGCAGCGGCTCGGCCAGAGGGCGAACCTCCGCCGCGGCAAGTACAATCCCGGCCTGGGCGCAGGCCTCACAACCGCGGAATATCGCCGGCTGACCGGGCCGTTCCTCGCTCCTCGCAAGCAGTTCTCCCGGAGCATAACCAACGTCGAGACGGGGCATAACCGAGACCCGGACCGGCCTTATGTCTGGATCGCGTGGGCGGCATGGCGCGACGTGGTGAGCCGCAACGGCTTTCATTTCCTTCCCGTGTTCTTCGACGGCCTCCCGATCGGGAAAAACGGGCCCCGGAAGCGGTATGACCTGCGCGGCGTGCGGTTGGTCGATCGCGACAAGATGAAGGCCGATCTGGCCGCCTGGGCGAAACTTCTGATCCGAGGTCACTACGATGGCTGACACCGAGGAACGGATACGCGCGGCGCTCGACCTGGGTGAATCCGCGCCGGCGGCCGCCAAGCTCAACGTCGAGCTGGACAAGCTCATCGCCGATCTCAAGCACGTCGGTGAAGAGTTCGGCCGCGGGGCGATCGGGCCCAAGGAATTCTCGGAGCAGAGCGGAAAACTGAAGGAGGAGATCCACTCGCTGGAAGGCGTGATGGTGTCGATCGGCGGCAAGGCGCCGGTGGCCGGCGCGGGGCTCGACAAGCTCGTGTCCGCACTGTTCAAGCTCGAGCGCGGTACGTCGATGTTAATTTCCGACAAGGGTCTGCCACGCGCGGCCGGCCTCATCGAATCGGTACTCGCGTTCGCCGGCGGTCCGGCGGGTATCGGCGTCGCGATGACATTGGTCTTGAACACCATCGAGAACGTTACACCCAAGCTCAAAACGGCCTGGGACACGATGTGGAACGGCCTCACGCCGGGCGGCGCGCAGGCCGTCGCAGCCGCCAAGGACCGCTTCAAGGAACTGACGCTGGAGCTCCAAACTTACACTGACGCGACGAACAAGTTCGTCGCAGCCCAGCGGGCGAAGAACGAACAGGTCGAGCGCGAAGTGGCTTTGATCAAGGCCAGGAAAGAGCAGGCCGACAAGGCCCAGAAGGATGCGCTCGCCGGCATCGCGGCCGCCCATCCCGTCGCACCCGGGCAAATCGACACGGCGGCCGAGACGGAGCAAAAGGAAAGGGGCAAGAGGTTCGGCGAGGCGATGTCACGCGAAGACAAGGAGCGTATGGATAAAGAAGTCGCGTCCTACCTCGAGATGAAAGATACCGAGCTGGGAAAGTTCAAGGACGAGGAACGAAAACTGCAGTCGCGCGCCGAAAGGGCTCGGGAGGCGGGCGACCCGAGCCAGGTTGAGGAGATGAGGCAGCGGATCATCACCAACCAGAAGGCCCAGGCCGAAAGACGACTCAGGGCCGAGACGACCGCGGCGCAGTACCGCGGGCAGGCGGAGCAGGGAACGCTCAGCCTCGATGACTATCGTGCGCTCTCCGGCATGACCGGTCCTGCGACGCGCGGCGTGATGGAAGGGGTCGAGCATGCACGCGATCCGAGCCGG
The DNA here is from genome assembly GCA_049579985.1 of Isosphaeraceae bacterium. Classification (GTDB taxonomy): domain Bacteria; phylum Planctomycetota; class Planctomycetia; order Isosphaerales; family Isosphaeraceae; genus Aquisphaera. The sequence continues at coordinate 8,613 of JBAUOX010000913.1, forward strand.
CCCGGGCCGGAAACTTACGACGAGTACCGGGCCCGGGTGGATAAGACGAAGAATGAGATCCAGGCACGCATCCGGGCCGATCGCAGGGAGCGGGGACTCAACGAAGCGGGGCCGAAGGCCGATCTGCAGCCGGCATCCAAGAACCTCCCTTCAACCCTGGTTGCTCCTGAAGACATGCCGCGTCCGACGATCGGAGCGATCGGAGCGCCACCGCCGCCGTCCAGGGAAGTCGAGCAGAGCCCTAAACGCACGCCGGCGGTCCGCTCTGAGGCCATGAAGCGGATTCGCCAGCTGGAGCATCAACTGCATCAAGCTACACGCCAGATGCATCAAGCAACGCGCATGCACTCGACGAACCTGGACCAGCAAGCCCACGTCCAGGGGATGATACAGACGCTCACCACGGAGCTCAATGAGCTGATGGCGAAGGTCAAACAGATCGACGCGACCAACCGCGGGATGCACCGGCAGAGGCAGCGCACAGGGCAGTTCCTGGGGGACAGATGATGGCCGACTTCCTCACGATCCACGGCTCCCAGGTCAACCTGGCGACCTATGATGCCGCGATCGATCACTGCACACCCTTTGTGCGTGGCGGAACCCCCGAGCTGGGCTTCAGCCGCATCCTCGGGGCCTTGACCGCGCTGCCGGACCCGTGGAGCGGCCAGTCCGTCTCGTGGTCAAACGGTTCTTCGTACCCCGGCACCACATATTTCGCCGGGGACGTCGTCGGGTATTCCGACCGTTACGAGCCCGATGTCGGCTGGGTCCGCGAGTACCGCGCGCTCGGTCTTCGCAACCGGGCGGATTACGTTCCGGTCACCGACAGCAACACGCTCTCCGACACCGCCGCCTACAATCTGCCCTCGGACGACATCTACGTCATCCTGGCCCGCGAGGGACGCACTGTCGGCCAGTGCATCCTCGATCTGCTCAGCATGAGCGAAAACGCCGCGGCGCTGGCAAGCTACGGGATCGGCAATTTCACCTCGACCGGATCCGGGGGGGCGGGGACGGCGGTACTCACGGGTACGACGGTTTCATCGGTCACGGTCGCGGAGGCCGGCTCCGGCTACACCGTGGCCCCCACCGTGGTTCTGGCGGGCGGCGGGGGAACGGGAGCGAGCTACACGGCCACGGTATCGGGCGGGGTCATCACCGGGTTTACCCTGGTCAGCGCGGGCACGGGCTACACCGGCGCCCCGACCGTCGTCATCTCGACCCTGCCCTCGATCACGGTCACCGACCTGGCGAGCTTATCGATCATTCCCCCCTTCCGGGTCACGTTCGCGGGCGAGCGGATCATCCAGTCGATCGAGTCGAGCTTGCAGTCGACCTACCCGACCTATTGGGTGCATATCGACGCCGGCGGCAACATCAGGTTTTTGAACACCCTGAGCTTCACATCGAACACCGTCACGCTCGGCGGCTCGGACGTCCGCTGGCTCATGCCCGCCCTGACCCGGGACCTGTCCGACTGTTACAGCCAGCTCATCGTCCGCGGCGATCTCTGCGTCTCCGGGGTCACGCTGGCCGTGAAGCCGTGGCCCGGCAGCACCAGCGCGGACGGGGGACTGCAGGAGGACTTCACGTTCGGCTCGTACAGCACGAACGCGGCGGCGATCGCGGCGTGGAACCCGAACGATTACCAGGAATTCAGCTTGCAGACGGGGCAGGACCAGGGGAGCTGTACTTGCTCGAGCACGACCGCCGTCGTCATCACCTCGCAGAACACCGCCCTCACACTCACCGCGGACCAGCTCGATCAGACCTCGACCGGACAGCACGCGGTCCTGACCGTCTACTGCGACACGATCGCGAACCTTCAGCAGATGTTCTCCGCCCGGGTGATCGCCAATACCGCGATGACGGCGGGCGGAACGAGCACGCTCACCCTCGATCGAGCCTTGCCGGCGACTACCTACAACTCCTACCGGCTTTATGCGCTCTCCGAGTTGGGGAACGTCGTCTGGCGGCGGTACAAGGTCACCAACAGCTACATCGCGGCCCAGATGCAGCAGTTCTTCCCGTACCCGTTCGCTTTCCGGAACTCGGACGGCACCGCCGCGGCCCTGACCACGTCGCCCGTGGGCTCGGTCTACTGGAGCTCCTCGGGATCGCCCCCGTACAACCAGTCGTCGATCGGCGTCCAGATCGATCCGGTCTCGGGCACGATCACGACCGTCTCGCCCACCGCCCTGGTCTACGGCGGCGGGGTCGTGACGCCCCCGACGGACGTGCAGGTCTTCCTGCCGGTGGCAAACGGGAGTCTCGAGGTCCAGTCGCCCTCCGCCGGCGGCTACGCGGGCACCCTCTACACGGTGGAGGGGATCGAGCGCACGAAGACAGTCACGGTTCGCGAGTGGCGAGACTACAGCCTCGACGCCAACATGCAGGCCTACAGCGACCAGCTCTTCAGCGCACTCTGCAACGTGGTCGTCGAGGGGACGATCAGCTATCTGGGGTTGGCCACGGCGTACCTGGCCCCCGGTCAGGCTGTCAGCATCACCGGCAGCGGCTACACGACCGGCTACGAGAGCCTGGCGCTGCCCGTCGCCTCGATCGAGGTCCAGTTCAACCCGGGGCCCGCGGGCACAAGTTATGTCTCCACTTTGCACCTGACCAACCGGCAGGCCCGCTACACCGGGGACGTGTTCGTGCGGCCCGCGGTGACCGGCCAGCAGATCGGCGGCAACGCCTGGGCGGCCAACGCCTACACCCCGCTCTCGAACTATCTCAAGTCGGGCCTTGGCGGGGGGTTCGCCGGCGAAGTCGCCGGGGCGATTTCCGACTTCAGGTCTCAGGGCGCCGAGGCCGTCAGCGAGTTCCGCGGCGAAGCGACGGGCTCCGTCGGCGAGTTCCGCGGCGAAGCGACGGGCGCTGTCGGCGAGTTCCGCGAGGAGAGCGCCGCGACAGTCGCCGGCATGCTGGGCGACGTCGACCCGGACCTCGCGGAAGCGACGGCCACGACCGCGGCGAAGAACCGACTCCGCACGATGGAGCTGCGTCAGAACCTGCTCAATCCCGGCAACGCTGCCGGCTCTTAGTTCTTAGAATTACATATCTAGCGGCCGATAACCGGCAGCCGGGAACTACTCTTGAACGCTACTTTGAACCGCCTAGGACAGCTCGAGGCCCGTTTTGAGCAGCTGCGGCTGGATCTCCAGGACTGTCAGCGCAAGCTCACGACGGCCCTGCAGCAGATCCGCGACGGGCAGGCGAAGTACGTCGCGCCCGGCAGCGGATCGGCGAACTCGGTCTTCTGGGCCCACGCCCCCTCGGCGATCGCCGCGGCCACGGGCTCTTGGCCCACGCTCGCGCCCTCGACGTTCACATCCGACATCTACTGCGACGTGGGTGGCACGCTCACCCTACAGGCGGCCTCACAGACCGTGCGCTGGTTCTACAAGGACTCGGCCGCGATCGGTTCGCTGATCCCGGTCGAGCCCACCGACGGCGGAACGGCGTGGGACGTGATCGGCAACTCTTGCACAGCAACCTGACAGGTAACGGCGAGCGGCTCGCGAACGGTTGCGAGTTGCGAGTGGCTCGAATAGTTGAGAGTTGCGAGTGGCGAGTTGCGAGTGGCGAGCAATGATCTGAATTCATTCCGTCTCTCGCCACTCGCCACTCGCCACTCGCC
>JBAUOX010000914.1:0-2772 GCA_049579985.1 Isosphaeraceae bacterium
GTGTGGTGCTCTGGCGGCATCCTCGAAAGCCGCCTGGCCCAGGCCGTCGGACGGGCGCTCGGCAACGCCGCGACCACCCGGAACTGGGCAACGATCTTGAAGCTCCATGCGCTCATACATGACAAGACGTGATCATGTGAATTTGGACGCGTCTAGATTCACCACCACAAAGCCCCCGATCATGGGCGAACGGTGTTTCCGGCGATCCAGGACGCCAGGCTCTGATCGCTCTGTTGTCCATTCGCTCCTGTCCCAAGGCGGTCACGATTCAGATTCGAGCCGCTCCGGTCAGAGCACGTAGTCCTGGCCAGTTGGCTGGATAGCGGTCGAGCCGGCGGCCTGGCCAGAGCCGTTCGCGCCGGGCAAGGGGCTTGGAGTGGAGTTCTCGAAACCAAGCTGGTTGAGGTAGAACCGGGCCGGCTCGGCGTAATCCGAATGGTTCGTCAGTTTGAGTACGCGATGGAAATCGAGGATCGCTTCGCTGATGATACCCTTTCTCGCCAGACAGATCCCCCGGTTCAGGTAGCACTCAGCGTCGTTGGGCCGCATGGCCATCACCTGATCGAAGTCTGCCAGGGCGGGATCGACGTCTCCCTTCTCGCTCCGGATCCGGCCACGATGCAGGTAGGAGAGCGCATGCTGAGGGTCGCAGCTCAGGGCCTGATCGAAATCTTGCAGGGCTTCTTCAACCTGTCCGGCGGCCTCGTGGACGCAGCCGCGGTGGTAAAGCGCTTCAGCCAGGTAGGGTGAGATCGCAAGGGCCCTGTTGAACTCGGCCAGGGCCGACGGATGGGCGCCCAGGGCCAGTAGTTTTCGCCCTTCTTTGAGGTGGTGCGGCACGCTGGCCCGGAGTCGGCGGCGGGTGGAGTTCAGGACCCAGACCATGACCAGAGCCGAGGCAGCCGGCAGCCCGAGCAGAGCCACGCGGATCTGGAACCGGGTCGGCTGCGGATAGCGCGACCGGGTGACAGTGATGTATTCTCCGAACTTCGTCCGGATTGTCTGTTCATGAATCACGAACATCGCCAGCATGATGGCGGCGACGCCCAGAATGCCAAGCACCCGGGCAAACAGCCTGATCCTGCCCAGTGAGAGCAAGAGCGTCGCGAGCATGATGAGCGCGGCGCCCACCGCGAACACCACGGCCAACTGCTCCGGGTTGGGCCGGTTCACGGCGTGGTCGTAAAGCTCAGCACCTCTCATGATCAAGGCATCTTTCTTTGCCACGTTGCGCGCTCTTGTCTGTGCTCTAACTCACGTGCCTATCTTCACAAATTGACAAGCCGATCTACAGGTCGACCGTATCGAGAATCGCCGGAATCTGAGGGAGAACCTCGGGCGATTGGCTAACGGTTGTACATCCCAGGCGTGGTCTCACCACACTTTACGAGTGGCTCTCCCCAGTGTCAATCGAGCGATGGTGTTCTCTTGGATTTTTCACTCCCCTCCCCTAAAGCTTGCTCTCGGGCGGGCTCAGCGAGCCTGAAGAAGGTCACGGAGATCGCCGCAACTTTCGACTCCGAAGAGATTTAGCGCATTGCCCTCGAGAGCCGTTTTCCCTCGCTTTGATTGCCGACTGGGCAGGGGAAGACGGGCTGGTGACCCTCTGGTAAGCTGACAGCGTGGCTTCTCTGGCCTACTCGGCTTGGGACCCGGACCACTCGAGTTCGATTGCATGCAGCACATCGCCACCAGGAACGTGATCATCGGTGCGGGGGCCATGGGTTCGGCCGCCGCCTATCGTCTGGCCCGGCGGGGCGAGCCGGTGCTCCTGATTGAACAATTCCCTCTCGGTCACGATCGCGGCAGCTCGCATGGCGCGGCGCGAATCACCCGGCACTCCTATGCTGACCCTTCCTACGCGCGACTGATGCCCGCGGCCTTCCAGGCATGGAAAGAGCTGGAGGCCGACGCCGGACAGTCCGTCTACATCCGCACCGGTGGCGTCTCGTTCAGCCCCGCGGGTTTCGATTACGTGGCCTGCGTCGCGGCAAACCTCGAGTCGGTGGGCGTTCCTCATCGCAGGATGACAGGCGCCGATTGGAATCGCGTCAATCCAACCTTTTCGGTCCCGGCAACGCATGATGTCGTGTTCGAGCCCGACGCCGGCATGCTCGCCGCCGCCAGGGCGGTAGCCCTACAGCTCGAGTTGGCCCGCGCGCACGGCGGAGAGAAGACGCAGGTCATGCCCTCGACCCCGGTGCGCCGGATTGACCTTGAAGGCACCCGGCCGGTTGTCGTGACCGACTCGCTGACGATCGCCACGGACCGGCTGATCGTCACCGCGGGGGCCTGGGTCAAGCATCTCTTGCCTCGGCTTCCCGTTTCGCTCGTGGCGACGCGTCAGGAAGTGCTTTATTTTCGCCCCTCCGATCCCGCCCCCTTCCGCATCGGCCGGTTCCCCGTCTTCATCTTCAAGGGAAGCGGAGAAGACGAGGCATTCTATGGGATGCCCGGGTTCCTGGGCACAGGCATCAAGGTCGCCCGCCACTTCGGTCCCGAGACCGATCCGGACGTCGAGGATCGCACCGTGGCCGACGCGTACCGTGAGATCGTCCGCGGCTTCCTGCGCAACCACATCCCCGCCCTGGCCGGCGCGGCGATCGATCTGGCCGAGACCTGCCTCTACACCGTGGCACCCGACGAGCATTTCCTCGTGGACTTCCTTCCCGGCCGCTCCGACGTGATCGTCGCCAGTCCGTGCAGCGGCCACGGATTCAAGTTCTCTTGCCTGATCGGGCAAGTGCTGGCCGACATGGCGACAGGCGGGCC
>JBAUOX010000915.1:0-1688 GCA_049579985.1 Isosphaeraceae bacterium
TCAGCATCCGTGCACACACCATCCTAGTTAGTGAGAAACCATCCGCCAAATCCCGGTTCCAAGGACGGGATTATACCCCTCCGCTCATGCATTTTGGAATAACCCCCCGAAACGCAGGATGAGCCAATTGATTAATCATTTGTGTCGATGCATCAAGCAGCCTAAAATATTTAGAGCTTCCTTGACCTGGGCGTGATGAGGAATCTAGGCTGGACTTGAGAGATTGCTCGCGATCGGGCAGCCTCTCCCGGTCCGGATAGCCTGGGTTGCGGCGCCACGAGCAGGTCGCGCTTGCGGGGTATTCCGGGTCACGGAGCAGCGCGAATCGAGGTGTTGCCATGAACAGGCCGTTTGCAGATCGATACGAAGCGGGCCGCGTTCTGGCGGAAAGCCTGCGCCCCTTCGAGGGCCGTGCCGACGTGATGGTTCTGGGGCTGCCGCGTGGAGGAGTGCCCGTGGCCTACGAGGTCTCCCGCGAGCTGGGAGTTTCGTTCGACATTTACATGGTGCGGAAGCTTGGTGCGCCTGGACAGGAAGAGCTGGCGATGGGGGCGATCGCCTCCGGTGGCATCGTGGTCATCAATGACGAGGTGGTCGGTGCTCTGAAGATTCCCTGGGAGATGGTCCAAGCCGAGATCGTGCGAGAGCGGATGGAACTGACCCGCCGCGAGCTGCTCTACCGGGGCGATCGTCCGCCGCTTGATGTCACCGGGCTCACCGTGCTTCTGGTCGACGACGGTCTTGCGACCGGATCGACCATGCGGGCCGCAGTACGAGCCCTGCGACGGAAGCAACCGGCGAAAATCATTGTTGCTGTACCAACGGCGGCTCCCTCCACCTTCCAGGAGTTTCAAACGATCGCTGATGCCTGTGTCGCTTCGATCACTCCCGAGCCGTTCCGGGCCGTCGGACTGTGGTATGAGAACTTCGATCAGATTAGCGATGAAGAGGTCTGTGGCTTGCTTGCACAGGCGGTCAAGGGCACGCGTGGTGATCCGGCCTCGCAACTCGGGTTGCTCTCGGCGGAAAACTCCGATTCGGCGGTTCCGCGATGAGCAGCCCACCGCGCGGTGGTGTTGACTGTTGATTGTCGATCGATCCCGGGTCATGCAGCGAGGAGACCGTCACGGGAATTCACCAGGAGAGATCTCCATGGGTGTCAGCATGAAAGATCGGGTCCTGGAACGCGAGGCCGAAATCTCCGTCGGCGCGCGAAAAGTGCGCGGGATCTTGGTTCTGCCCCCGGCTGCGTCCGCGGTGGTCGCTTTTGCGCACGGCAGCGGGAGCGGGCGATTCAGCCCTCGCAACCAGTTCGTTGCCAAAGTCCTTCAGCAGTCACGGCTGGGAACTCTGCTGATCGACCTGCTGGAGGAGGACGAGGCCGAGGATCGCTCCCGGGTCTTCGACATCGGGTTGCTTGCCGGCCGGCTCCAGGCCGCGGCCGACTGGCTGGCGACCCAGCGTGAAACCCTGGGCATGCGGCTGGGATACTTTGGAGCCAGCACCGGCGCGGCTGCGGCGCTCTTGGCCGCGGCCCGGAAACCCGCCTCGGTCGCCGCGGTCGTCGCACGGGGAGGGCGGCCTGACCTGGCTCGCGAGTCACTTCCCCAGGTCACCGCTCCCACGCTCCTGATCGTGGGGGGAGATGACGAGGTCGTGGTGGACTTGAACAAGGAGGCCTATGCCCT
>JBAUOX010000916.1:0-7458 GCA_049579985.1 Isosphaeraceae bacterium
TCAATCCCAACGACAACCAAGGGGTACGATACACCCTGGCCGGGTGGCTGCTGGCCGAGGGCTCGCACGAGGAATTGGTCCGGCTTCTGAAGCAATACGATGAGGATTCGGCAACCTGGGCTTACACGAAGGCCTTGGTGGCCTTCCGGCAGAACGGGGACACGACCGAGACCCGGAATCTGCTCAGATTGGCGAAGGAGGCCAACAAGCACGTCCCAGCTTACCTGTTGAGCCAGGAGCCCTTACCTCTGGAGCGACCCGGTTATTACAGCCCAGGCGATCGGAACGAGGCGATCCTCTACGCGGTCAGCGCCCTGAGTGGATGGAAGGAGACACCGGGTGCGACCGCCTGGCTGAAAGCGACGGAACAAGGAACGAAGCTGTCGAAGCACCCAGCCCCCGATTCACAAGGCCCAACCCCTCCGGTCAAGAAACAGTTGCAACATCTCTCGCAAGTCTTTGATGTCTGGCAGGCGGATTTCCGCCCGACGCCCAATTGGATCACGATCGGAGGCGAACCCGCACGGCCCTGGGTCGTGCTGATCACCAGCCGGAGCGATGACCTGGTCCTGGCCCATGAGATCACCTGGGAGCCGCTGTCCTCCGACCTGCTGTGGGATGTTCTGGCCAAGGCCGTGAGCAAGCCGGCAGCGGGCGAACCACATCGCCCCACCGAGTTGCAGGTGCGTCCCGACGAGAGGTGGGACGAGCTGAAGCCTCACCTCGAGGAGATCGGGATCACCGTCGTGCCGACCGAGGAACTGGACCAGTTGGACGTTGTGTTCAGGGATATGGCCCGGCACATCGGCGGTGACGGCCCTCCCGGCCTCTTGGAGATGCCGGGGATCAGGCCCGAACAGGTGGCCGGGTTCTACCGAGCGGCGGCCGGGTTCTATCGCAGAGCCCCCTGGCGGAAGCTGGGGTACGAGACGGCGATCAAAGTCGAGTGCGACAGGTTCGAGAGTGGCCCGTGGTACGCCGTGGTGATGGGGCAGTCGGGGCTGACGTTCGGTGTGGCCCTCTACGACGACTTGGAGACGCTGGAGAAGCTGTGGGCGGGCGAGATGTCGGACGAGGAGACCTCACGAGAGACCGTGGCGTTGACGGTGACGTTCGATGACGAGACGGGTGTCCCCGTCGCCGACCTGGACGCCAGCAGGAGACTCGGCTGGGAGGTGGCAGGACCGGAGGCGTACCCGTCGATCTTTCGCAAAGAGCGAGGCCTGAGTATGCGCCCCCCGCTGGCGTGGGAACTGGTACTGATGGAAGGGTGCCTGCGTGCGATCCCGGCGTTTGTGGCCCGGCACCGGCCCGATGATATGTCAAAGCACAAGATGACGGTCCCGGTGGCGGGGGGCGACTTGAGCTTGATATTGTCGTGGGTCGGGGATTGAACGAGAGTCGAAGGCGCATAACTGAACTAGCGGACACCCGAGACCGTTGGTTTCTGTTGGTTATCGCAAGGCCTTCACGGAGGATTCGGCCGCCCGCGCGATGTTTCGCGCCATGCCCCGGAAGATGAGCCGGTGGATTGGATAGAGCACGTTCCAGTAGAGCCGTCCCCAGAACGGCAAGGGGCGGAAAAAGGCGGTCTGGATGAGCTGGGACCGGCTGCCATCCGCAAGCGGAAGCGCCCGGAACTCAAGCCAGGCATCGCCGGGAACCTTCATCTCCGCGTGCAGCAGCAGGCGCTCGCCCGGAACCATGTCCTCGACACGCCAGAAGTCGATCGCCTCGCCGACGAAAACGTTCTTGGGATCGCGCCGGCCTCTCCGCAACCCGACGCCGCCGATGACCCGGTCGATCCAGCCCCGGACCTTCCAGAGCGTCTCGGCATAGTACCAGCCCCTGTCTCCGCCGACCCGCTGAACCTGGTCGAACAGGGCCGCCGCGGGACAGTCGCACGTCACCGTCTGCTCGTCATTGATGGGGAAATCGCGCGGGTCGAACGGGACGCGAACCTGCTCGCGGCCCGGCAGGCTGGCGTTGGTCCAGCGCGTCGCGACTTCGTGCTGGCGGATCTCTTCCAGGGCGAGTCGCACGGCGGCGTCGAAGCCGATCGGCTCGACAGGCACCAGGCTCTTGATGCGATCGTCCTCGCAGATGGTCTCGGATTTCAGACCCTCGATCAGCGGGAAGGCGATCGACGCGGGCACGGGCGTCACCAGGTTCGCCCAGTAGGCCGAGAGCCGTGGGGTCAGCACGGGCACGACGAAGATCCAGCGACGTCGGCCCAGAATCGCGGCGAACCGCTCCATCATCTCCTTGTAGGTCAGCACGTCCGGCCCGCCGATATCAAAGACCTGCCCGGCCGTGGCCGGAGTTTCCAGGCAGCCGACCAGGTAGGCCAACACATTGCGGATGGAGATCGGCTGGGTCCGGTTGGAAACCCAGCGCGGGCAGACCATGACCGGGAGGCGTTTGACGAGCGAGCGGAGCATCTCGAACGAGGCACTTCCAGACCCGATGATCATGGCAGCCCGCAGCTCGGTCGTCGGCACGGTGCCGGCCCTGAGGATTTCGCCCACTTCATGGCGGCTCGAGAGGTGCTTCGACGGTTGCTCGTCCCGCCGGCCCAGCCCGCCGAGGTAAATGATGCGCTCCAGCCCCACCTCCCCTGCTGCGGCCGCGAAGTTCTGAGCGGCCTGGAGATCCCGATCGCGGAAGGAACCGGTCCCCCCGCCCATCGAGTGCACGAGGTAACAGGCAGACCGACAACCCGCGAGCGCCGGAACGAGCGACGCCCGGTCCAGCACGTCGCCCGCGACGACCTCGACCTGTCTCTCCCAACCGCGGCCCCGGAGCCGGTTCGGGTCGCGCGCCAGACAGCGCACGTCATAGCCTCTGTTCAGTAGTTGCGGGACCAACCGGCCGCCAATGTAGCCCGTCGCACCCGCCACAAGGATCGATTTCTTGCACATCCTGGCGGCCTATCCCTTCCGCGACCTCTCCGAACGCTCTGTCTCATTCACCGTGCCCGACCGAAAACCCCAACTGCTCTGGCATAAGGTTAGCTTATGCGACGGGATAGGGGACGTGCACTGGCGATCGCGACTGGGCTGAATCAAATCGGGCACGGTTCAACGACGGGCGTTTCCGGGTGACAACCGAAGCGAAGCTGCGACCACTTGCTCGCTTCGTCTGCTCAATGGTCTGGCGTTTGACTTCCGCCGTCCGTCAAGCCTGGTACGACGAGGTGCTCGTGCTCACACCCGAGGAACAGCGATGAGGGGCTGTCGCTGAGCCCGCGATTGAAGAAATCGCCAGGAATGGGTTTGCGAATGCCAATGGCCTGAGCTATAATTGCTATTGAGATTCAATCTCAATTGATCTCGAGCGGAAGGTGAGTCGATATCCTGGCAACGGTAGGCACACGCCAGTGACGAGGTTTTTTTCCGTATACGATCGAGGCCCAGGCATGAAGGTAACGGGTCAGCCAACTTCGGTGAAAGCTCAGGTCGATCTGATTCCCCTCGGCCGACTTGCGGCGGGACAGGGAGGTTGTGTGGGAGCAGTCCTGGGCACGTGCGATATGGTTCACCGCCTGCGGGAGATGGGCCTCTACGATGGAGCTCCGATCCAGATGATCCGGCCAGGAAGTCCCTGCATCATCCGTCTCCAAGGGCAACGGCTTGGCTTTCGCATGAATGACTGCGCGCACGTAATGGTCCGCGTGAGTGCCATTGCGTCTTGACGTTCTCGATCGGTCAGGAAGCACGGCAAGCCGATCCGTCTTTTCCCTCCGGTTCCATGATGCCGCCCGCCACCGATCGCAGCACCTGGACGATTGCCCTGATCGGCAACCCGAACACGGGCAAATCGACGTTGTTCGGTGCCCTCTGCGGCACGCAACAGCGGGTCGGCAATTATCCGGGCGTGACGGTTGAAAAAACGCTCGGCGAGCTGGTCCACGCCGGTCGGCGGTGGGTCCTTGTCGATTTGCCCGGAACCTACAGCCTGGCGCCCCTGTCGCCCGACGAGATGGTCGCGGTCGATGTCTTGCTGGGCCGGCTGGCGGATGTACCGGCGCCCGACGTCGTGCTCTGCGTGGTCGCGGCGAACAACCTGGAACGAAACCTCTACCTTGTCAGCCAGGCTCTCGAGCTGGGCCGGCCGCTGGTGATCGCGCTCTCGATGGTCGATGTGGCCCAGGACCATGGATTGCAGATCGACGCCCAGCGGCTGAGCCGGCAGCTTGGCGTTCCCGTGGTGCCGATCCAGGCGCACCGCGGCCTGGGCCTTGGGGACCTGAAGGACGCCCTGGCCGCGGCGGGCCAGCGACCCGGGGCGATCCCGGAGAGCCCATTTCCGCCGGCCTTTCGCGACGAGGTCGACCGGCTGGAGTCGTTCCTGGCCAACGGTGATGCGCACGCCGCGCAGAGTCGCTTGCCCCGCTACCTGGTCGAACGGCTCTTGCTTGACACTGGGGGTTACATCGAGGAGCGGATTCCAAGCAACGGCGACCAGGCCGCGATCCGCACGGAGCTCGGTGCCGCGAGAGAGCGGCTGGGTCAGGCCGGCTACGCGGTTCCGGCCGTCGAGACGATGGCGCGGTACGGCTGGGTTTCTCGCGTGGTCGAGGGCGTGGTGGCACATCCGGCCGAGCCCGTCAACACCTGGGGTGACCGGCTGGATGCGGTCCTGACGCACAAGTTCTGGGGAATGGTGATTCTCGCCGTCGTGTTGCTGTTCATGTTCAGCGCCGTGTTCGCCTGGGCGAAGCTGCCGATGGACGGAATCGAAGCGGCCATTACGTGGCTGTCCGGCCGGATCGAGGTGGCCCTGCCGGAGGGTCCCCTGCGCAGCCTTCTGGTTGATGGGATTCTCGGCGGGATCGGCGCGGTGGTGATCTTTCTGCCCCAGATCTTCATTCTCTTCTTGATCCTGACCAGCCTGGAAGAGTGTGGCTACCTGGCGCGGGCGGCCTACCTGATGGACCGGCTGATGGTCCGGGTCGGGCTGAGCGGGAAGTCGTTCATACCCCTGCTATCGTCATTTGCCTGCGCGATCCCGGCGGTGATGGCCACGCGGGTCATCGAGAACCGTCGCGACCGCTTGACGACGATCCTGATCGCCCCGCTCATGAGCTGTAGCGCCCGCTTGCCGGTTTACACCTTGATGATCGCGGCGTTCATCCCCGAGCGGCAGTTTGTGGGGGGGCTGATCGGGCTCCAGGGTCTGGTCCTCTTCTCGATGTACGCCCTGGGAATCGTGATCGGGGCCGCGGTGGCCCTGCTGCTCAAAAGGACCTTGCTCCGCGGCGCGACCCCGCCGTTCCTGATGGAGATGCCCGCTTACAAGTGGCCGTCGCCGCGCGTGGTTCTGCACCGGATGTTCGACCGCGGCTGGGATTTCCTGCACAACGCGGGCACGATCATCTTCGCCGTCTCGATCGTGATGTGGGGCGCGCTCTATTACCCGCGAATCTCGCCCTGCGAGCTCGCGCCTCTGACAGCCGCACGCGACCGGCTGGGGCGCGAGCGGGACGACGCCCGGGCCGCGGGCGATGCGGCCAGGGAACAGGCCGCGAGCACCGGCCTGGCCGACGTTGCCAACCGCATGGAGGGAGCGCAGAAGCGGCAGAGCCTGCTGGGCCGCGTTGGCCGATTGATCGAGCCGGCGGTCAAGCCGCTGGGCTGGGACTGGCGGATCGGCAGCGGCGTCATCGCCTCGTTCCCAGCGCGCGAAGTCGTGGTCGCGACGCTGGGGGTTATCTTCGATGTCGGCAAGGAGGTGGACGAGCCGGAAGGTTCTCAACGGCTGGGCGCCGCGCTCCAGTCGGCCACCTGGCCCGACTCGGGCCGCCCGCTCTTCAACATCCCCGTCGCCCTGTCGATCATGGTCTTTTTCGCCCTTTGTGCCCAGTGTGTCTCGACCCTGGCCGTCATCGGCCGCGAGACCGGAAGCTGGACCTGGCCGGCCTTCACGTTTTGTTACATGACGGTGCTTGCCTATCTCGGCGCGCTGGTCACGTATCAGGTCGGGAGCTGGATAGGAATCTGAAGGGGAGCCTCTGATGGAATTCGGCTGGCAAGACCTCGCAGCGCTGGGCATCGTCCTCGCGGCCGCCGGATACATGGCCAGGCTCGCCTGGAACGCCGTGACCCGCAAGCGGGGAAGCGGCTGCGGATCGGGGTGCGGAAGCTGTTCGGCCCGATCGGCGGCGAACAGTGCCGTCCCCGAAGAGGTCGTGTCCATCGGGCTGCCAGGGCGGGTCCATCGACAGGAGCGCGAGTCTCCCGCCGGGCCAACGGTCTCTACGGGAAAGCAGTCCGGCATGTGGGTTCCGGCTCAACCCTCGATGACCGATCGCCAGCGATGTGGAACGGCCTCCCAGGCGGATTGATAAGTCGATTCGAGCGCGACGGGAACGTGCCCGCCCGCTTTGAGGAAGAGGGGCATCTCCAGCAGGGTATCGCCGACCGACACCGGTTCGACGAAGGCGCGCACGCCCATCTCCGCTTCGTAAGCGGCCAGGGTCAGCGGCTTTCCCGGCGGAGCCTTGTATTCCTCGTCGGTCAGCGCCTCCCAAATCGCTCCATGGATCCCGTTGGGATTTCGGCGGGTGGGCGGAATCAGGTCGAGAATGAGCAGGTGGATATCCTGACTCAGGAGCTCGACCGCCTTGTCGACGAACTTGCGGAAGACGGCCTGGCTCGACTTGTTGCCGGGCGAGACGATCTCGACGATGGCCACCAGCCGGTCGCCGCTGACGTGACGCACCGCCACGACGTTTTGCTTGCGACGATAGAACTCCAGGTCGGTCTCACCAGCCAGGCGGGCTTTTGGTTTAGCAACAATCACGCCAACGTCCGTGCCGCCGGATCCGTCCGAGATCGGCTCGAGGCTGTCGCGGGCGCGGTCCTCGAGAGGTCGTGACTGCAAAGTCAGAACATCCGGGCCAAATTGCGAGGTGTGCTGCTCGGCCAGTGCGTAGTATCCACCAGGAAGTACGCCTTGATTCAAAGCTCGGGCAATCTCATCGATCCAGAAATGGTGAAAATGGTGGAAAATGCCAGCGTCGACACGCGACCAGTTGTGGATGGGCATGGTTGCACCTCGCACATGACCTTTCACTGAGAGTCAATCCAGATTATACAGCGAATGCCTCATCAGGGCTGCGCGAAAGGGTCTTGCGAGATCTCGCCCCGATCTCGCCGACGCGGGCAGACCCGCACGGAACTTCTTTTGCTATTCATCCGCTTGATCCTTCTTCCCCCAGGCCTCATAACACTACATTTCCTGTTGCCAGCTCAGCGGGAAAGCAGGCCGGCATCGAGCAGGAAGGTCGAGCCGGTGATCGACCGGGCGCGGGACGAGGCCAGGAAGATGACGGCCGCGGCAACGTCATCCGGCTCGATCCAGGGCATGGAGAGCAGGTTGCCGGCCGACCGCTCGGCGATCTGGCGGGGCGTCTGGCCCTCGAGCATGGCCAGGCCGTCGTTCATGGGCGTGTTG
>JBAUOX010000917.1:0-20972 GCA_049579985.1 Isosphaeraceae bacterium
CCCTCGGCGGCAATCAGGTCGATGGCGTCCGTCAGGCGATGGTGGGCCAGGCCGTTGGTGTTATATCCGAGTCGCACGTTGGCATCCGGAAAACGATCATGTGGAGTAAAGCCAGCGGCCCAGCAGGTAGGCTGGAACCCAGAGCGCTGCGATTGCGGCGGCGGCCTGGGGTCCGCGAACCGCGGCTACCAGGCCGACGTCGATCCAGACCAGCGTGAGGATGCCGGTCTTGACCGTTTTTTGAATGACGGCCGGCACCGGCTGGTAGATCGCGCGGGTGGCCGCCAGGTTCACGGCCAGGGCCACCAGGGCCAGGACGAGCAGGCCCTCCAGCGGGATCAGTGGCCGGCCAGGCAGAGGGTTCGGGTACTTGCCAGGCTGAAGCGCGGCAGCCATCAAGCCGATCAAGGCCAGGTCTTGCACCGTCAAACCCACGAGCAAGTGTCCGGTCCGGCCCGACTCGGTTTCCGATCGGCTGATCCAGGTGATCCCGCACACGAACAGACCGTACATGGCGGCCGCCAGCCAGATAACGGGTCCACCCAGCGCCTGGGTGTGGGTCAAGCCGAGCAGCAGGTTCAAGCCGCGACACGCCCCCATGACCCCGGGGCCCAGGACGGTGCGCTTCAGTCCCGCATCGTAAGCCAGGATAACCGCCGCGAGCACGCCGGCAACGATCAGGCTGGTGAACGAACCGCTCAGCCAGGCCACGAGTGGTCCGACGACCAGACCGATGGCCCCCACCCCGCCGGCGAACGACCGCGCGACCCGTCCGGAGGGGATCGGCCGTCCGGGCCGCTCCTGCCGGTCGATCTCGGCGTCGAACACGTCGTTCAGGGCCATGCCCGCGGCGTAAAGGACCATCGAGGCGATCGCCAGCGGGGCCCATCTTCCAACTTCGCCCAGCGACCCTCCCCCGAGCAGCCAGCCGGCCAGGCTATCCGCCGCGGCGGTCAGAACGTTGGGCAGGCGGATCAACTGAAGGAGCGGAATCAGGGAACGGGTCATCGTGTCTCGGGATCAACAAGCTGGCCCGCGCCGGCCGAACCAGGGGTTGCAGGACTTCGAGTGCCTGCCTCGCGGCCGCGTCGGGGTCGTCCTGGAAGGGGTAGAGCTCGACGGTGAGCCACCCATTGTAACGAGTCTGGCGAATGGCCGCGACGACCAGGGCGAAGTCGATGGCGCCTGTGCCGGGAACCAGGTGGTGGTGGACTCGCGTGGCCGCGATGTCCTCGAGGTGGTAATGGCGGATATGCGGCGCCAGTTTGGCGATCGCCCGGGCCAGGTCCTCGCTCACGCAGTAGGCGTGGCCGACGTCGAAGTTGAGCCCGATCGACGGGGCGTTCAACCGTTCGGCGACCTCCAGATACTGGTCGGTCGTCTCCAGCAAGAGCCCCGGCTCGGGCTCGATCAAGAGCAAGACTCCGCAGTTGTGGGCGTGCTCGGCCAGCGGCTTTAGCACCTCGACGAACAGGTCGATGGCCTGCCGGCGCGACTGTCCAGGCGCCAGCGGCCCTCCCGGCTCGGTGGTGATGTGCGGCGCCCCCAGCTCGGCGCAGAGCGAAAGCGCGCGCCGGGTGTGGTCGATCCGGACCTGGCGGTAATGAGGATCGGGCTCGATGAACGACGGATGCCAGTACGGCTGGCGATGGTCGGCGATCGCGTTCATCATGAACGCGTTGATGTTGGAGAACTTCAGACCCGAGTGCTCCATCGCCGCCGTGATCGCGCGCTTCTGGCCGTCGAGCAGGCCCGCCGGCCAGGCATGGGGCACATCGGCCAGCAGCTCCAGGCCCGCGTAGCCGATGCCCGCGATCCGCGCAGCCGCCTCTTCGAAGGGGTATTTCCGATAGGCGTTGGTGCTGAAGGCAAGCTGCATGTTTTCTCGTTCGCTCGGCAAGGCGCCGGCGGTAGAGCTAGACGGAGTAGCCCGAAGGGTCGATATCACCTTCGGGCCAGTAATCGGACTCCTCGTGCATGTCATAGGTCCGGGCGACTTCGGGATCGGTCGAGACAAGGCATGCGTAACCATCAGCGCTCGATCGATCCGGGTCCAGCATGACTCCCTTGGCTCGCATCTGGTCGAACTGGGATGACATCTCCGGCAGTGCGACCTTCAGATCGTCCCAGGTCGCGATTCGCGGTGTCAGCCGAGGATCGTGCAAGAGCTTGATATAGCGGCGGCGGCTTTGTGCCCAGAGTTCGCGAAACCTGCTTTGAACATAAGGGTTGAGCTCTTCGGCGTAGCTCTCGGGAAGGTTGCGGAGCTTGATGAGCTCCATGACATCAGACAGGTCCCTGATCCTGCCCGGGTTAGTCATGCCGGACGCGAGTTTGAGCTCGATCAGTCGCGGCAGGCTGAGAAAAGTGATGCCCTGGCTGAGCGTACCGGCCGCGGTGGGATCCGGAAAAGCCAGGGGCTTTGGTTTGCCGTCGCCGGGAAAGTCCCCCGTCACCAGGAATTCGACGCGAACGCCGTTCTCCGTGTCGCGCAGGTTCTTGCTGCGCGGGAAGGGCGGGAGATAGCCGAGACCGTCGAGCCTGGCGTGGATCTCCTTGAGTCCTTCCCGCGTCACCAGGATATCGACGTCCTCGGTGAATCGGCGGTACCCATGCTGAAACAGGGCCATTCCGCCGGCGACACAGTACGGGATGCCCAGCTCGTTCAAGCGGCCGGTGATTCTCAGGAGCGCTTCTTGCACAGCGCCCTTGCCCTCGAAAAACTGGCTTCCCTGGCTCAAGGCCCACCTCGGATCACGATCCAGGAGTTGCTCGAAAGCGGCGATGGCTGACATGGCAAGAGCTCATGGGCATTGCGGTTTAGCGACGTGGTCGATCAGCCGGTCGAACTGCTTGAAGAAGTCGTTTTCCATGACACCCTCAGGACTCTTGAAGAAGCAGGCCAGGTGACGCATCTGGCCTTTGCCTCCGCGCTGTCTTTCGAGGTCGGTCAGACGAGCCAGGTCGATGACAAGGGGGGCTGCCAGCAGGCTGTCGCAACCTTGCCAGGTGAGCTGGAGGGTCATCTTGGTGCCGAGAAAGCCCTGGAAGTGGATGTGGTCCCAGGCGGTCTTCCAGTCGCCCATATCGGGAAGGTACTCGATGGTGACGATCGAGGAGGGCTTGTAACCGAGAATCTCCGCGATCACCCGGTCCTTGGTCTCGAGCTTCGAGGTTTTGCTGGCCGGATCGTCGAGCACCAGGCCGTCGCGGTTGCCGAAGATGTTGTGTCCGACCCAGCTCGAGACCTTCAGGTTGCGGTGCGCGAACATCGGGGCCAGCACGGTTTTCATCAGGGTCTCGCCGGTCTTGCCGTCCTTGCCGGCGTAGAGCGCGCCGGTCGCCTGGGCCAGCTCGTGGATGGCCGGAATCGACCCGCCCAGGCTGGGGGTGAAGTTGATGTAGGAATGCCCGCCCTCGATCGCCGCCAGAGCGTAGAGTGCACTGGAGGGCAGCAACGTCTGACCGGCGTCGGCCAGCCGGGGCTTGAGCGTCTTCCAGTGCTGGTGGACGTCGCCGAGCGGGAATGGGGGCTCGGTGCTGCCGACGTTGAGCACGATCAGGTGGTCGATGGATTCGCTGGCGATGAACGCGCCCAAGTCCGTGGCGATCGCATCGACCGCCTGGCGTGCGGTTCGGGCGGCCCTGGCTTCCGCCCAGTCGGCCAGGCCCGACACCACCGCGCTGAGGCCGAGGCGAGGTCCGGGTCTGACCCGGGCCGAGGCCGCGTCAAGCTCCGCGCGGCAGGTGGCGATCCAGGCCGGGTCGAAGACACCCGAAGTCCGGCGGAACTCCTCGGCCGATTCCGCGAAGGTGGTCGAGCGGATCTCGTGGCCGCCGACCACGAAGTCACCGGGTTCCGGCAGCGGCAAATTGCGAAACGGGGGCAGGGCCGTGACCAACCCCGTGCGGTCAGCCAGCCCACGTTCCATTGCCGCCAGGCCGAGCGTGATCGTCGTTCCCACGCCTCCAAACGCTCCGACCAACCAAAGTCCGACCCGGCGACGTGTCATTGGATTGGCGATTTTGGATTGGCGATTTTGGATTGGCGGTTTTGGATTGGCGATTTTGGATTGGCGATTTTGGAATCCGCAATCCCCAATCGCGAATCCAAAATCTCGTGGTTGCCCGGTTCGGCTGCGGCGGCGGCTTCGAGCCCTTCGGAGTCGGCGGTTCGATAGAGGGGCAGATAGCGGTAATAGACTTCCAGGGTCAGGACCGAGAGCGACGTCTCGAAGAGCCGGCCGGCAATTTCACCCCAGTGGTCGGGGCTGGGATGCGACGGGTCCCAGCTTCCGCTGGCGCAGGTCTCGTCTTTGACCTGCGTCTTGATCAGCTCTTCGCGGACGCGGAGGTTCCAGCGCTCCCAGTCCTTGTTCTTGAGGTTGTGCAGGAGCTGCGTGGCGTAATACCAGTAGTAGATGTTCCGCTGTTGATTGCTCTCGAGGTGCGCCGCCACTCGGCCCGCGCCCTTGATCAGCGCCGGGTGATTGCGCGGCCAGCCCAGGAGCTGGCGGCTGACCAGGGCTTCGGCGGTCATGACCGGCGAGACTTCGTGGCCTGGCTGGTACGAGTAAGTGATCTTCTTCGGGTCGGCGGCGGCCAGGTTGAGATAGTCCGAGCAGCCGCGCAAAGTTGTCCGAGGGACGGACAGACCGGCAAGGTGGCCGCTGCGGAGGGCGAAGATCTGCCAGCCGAAGACCGACGTGTCGCCGGCTTGCCCCGGTGAGTAACGCCAGCCGCCGGTCGTGGGGTTCTGTGCCGCGATGATGAATGCAAGCGCCCGCCGCGCGGGCTCTTTGAGATGAGAGTCGCGTGAGATGCCATAGGCCTCGCACAGGGCCATCGCGGCAATCGCATGGCTGTACATGTAGGAGATGCCGGGCCCCCCCGTGAACAGATCGCCGTTGGGCTGTTGATGCTGAATCAGGGCCTCGAGGCCGCGGCGCACGGCGTCTTGATGGCGGCACTTGACGGTATGGATGTAACCCGCGCCGAGCAGGGGAAGGAGGGCCAGTCCAGTCGCAGCGGTGTCCGAATCAAGCACATGCTGGGACGGGCAGCCCTGGGCCTGGCATTGCTCCTGGAAGTTCAGCGACCAGGAGCCGTTTGCCCGCTGGTGCCGCACGATCCAGGCCAGACCCTCTTCCACGGCCTTCTCGGAGTGCACGGTTCCCCCCTCGCGGCGAACGAGTTGCGCCCGGTCCAGTCCCGATCTGCCCGAGAATGGCGCCGTGATCTGGTCGGCCGGTCCGGGAAAGTGCGGGCCTGCCTTGCTGCCGCCGGAGATCGACAGGTCGGTCAGAAGGGTCGAACCTTTCGAGTCGGATCCCGAGGGGCCGGCCAGCTCAGGTCCGAACCTCGCCAGGCCGGGAATCTCGGGTTGGGCCGAGAACTTCAGCGCCGGGTCGTTGGTCTCCAGTCCGAGGGAGGGAGGGTCGGGGCTCTGCTCCTTGGTGAGCGGGTCGCCCGCCTGGGACGCCTCGACCAGCGACGTCAGATCGTTGATCTCGCCAGGCAGCCGGCTCTCGATCGCCCGGGTGTCCGTGGAGGGACGTCCGACCCGGATCAACAGGGCCAGTACCAGGAGCAGCAGGGCATGGAGCAGAAAACTCAGTCCCCAGGAGGGAACCGAGCGGAGGGTGTCCGGATCGTAATGCCGCCCGATCAAGGGCGCCAGCCAACGCTGAAGTCGGTCTGTCCAGAGGCCGGCGGGCCGTTGTGCGTCCATGAAAAGTCCCGACGGAGATGAAAAGCGGGCGCCGCACCGCGGTCTGTAGGATCCGACCCCATTCTATGTTCTCGACGCGCTGATCGACTAGAAGGAAGATCGCCGGGTCCGAATTTCTTCTGAGATTCCCTGCATCAGCGATTGCTTTGGAGCTTTCCCAGCCCGGGGGAAGCTCAATCCTCGATGATCTCCAGCTCGGCCCAGTCGAGGCGTTTGAGGGGTTCCGCTGCGTCGGCGGCGTCGGCGACAACCACGGCAACCAAGGCGTCCGGGTGGATCTGCCGGTGCAGGGCGGCGTTCAGGGCATCGAGATCGATCCGGGAGAGACGGTCGGGAAAGGCGATGTAATGGTCTGGAGGCAGGCCGTGGATGAAGAGATTGGCGTACCGGTTCACCAGGGCCCCGGGGGTCTCGAACTGGCGAGTCTGGCCCTCGACGAGGGCGCGCCGAGAGTCGTCCAGCTCGGATTGGGTGGGTGGCCGGCCGCCGAGTAGTGCCAGGAGCTCGTGGTAGATATCATCCAGAGCGTCGGCGAGCTTGTCTGACTGGACGGACGTGGCGATCGAGAACGGGCCGCGGCCGAGCCGACAGTCGAAGTGGCTGCGCACCCCGTATGTGTATCCTCGCTCCTCTCGGAGCTTCTCGTTGAGCCGCGAGGTGAACTGGCCGCCCAGGATCTGGTTGACCAGGATGGCGGGCTCGAAGTCGGCATCGTCGCGCGCGATGCCGACGTGACCGACTCGCAGCACCGCCTGGGCCCCTCCCGGGCGATTGAGCAAGAGGATTCTGGGAGAGCCCGCCAGTGCCGCGGTGGGAATCACCGGCCGCTCCAACGGCGGTCCCGCCCAGTCGGAGAGCTGTTGCTCGAGGGTGCGGGCGATGCCCTCGGGATCGACGTCGCCGGCGATCACGACGGCCGCGCCAACCGGTCCCAGGAAGCGGCGGTGGAACGCGATCGCCTCGGACCGGGTCAGTCCGGCGACGATGGAATCGATCCCGTCGAGCGGGTAGCGATAAGGGTGATCCACACCATAAAGCGCGGTCAGCAGGCCCCGGTAGGCACGCGATTCCGCACTATCGCGTTCCGACCGCAGGGCCGCGAGAGTCTGGCCGTGGATCCGGTTCCATTCGGGCTCCGGATACGACGGATGGCAAAGCAGATCGATGGCCAGCTCGAGGCTGGGCTCGAGGAACGCTTTCAAGCAGCGAAACGCGACGAAGGCGCCGTCCCATCCGCAGCTCGAGGAGAGGCTGGTTCCCATGGCCTCGGCGGCCAGGGCGATCTCCGCGGCGGATCGCGTCGTCGTGCCCTCGTCGAGCATCGAG
Source organism: Isosphaeraceae bacterium (assembly GCA_049579985.1). Lineage (GTDB taxonomy): Bacteria > Planctomycetota > Planctomycetia > Isosphaerales > Isosphaeraceae > Aquisphaera. Next base: position 7,058 of record JBAUOX010000917.1, read on the forward strand.
ACGGCGAGCTGGGCAAGCCCGGCTCGAGAGGGTGGTTGCAAGCTGCCGCCGCCGGGCAGCGCCACGGTCAAGGCGACGGTCGGCAAGTCCCGCTGGGGCAGCACCCAGACCGCAATCCCGTTGCTCAGTTTGAGGATCTGCGGAGAGGGAGCGCGATAGATAGCCGGTGGATCGCTCTGGGGCGGAGTCTTCCGGTCCAGAGGAGGGGAGACGGCCACGGGCTTGCGGCCCAGCACGGACAGCGTCACCCTGGGCTTTCCGTCCAGATAATCGACCGCCGCGGCTCGGACGGCATCCACGGTGACCCGCTGGAACCGCTTCAGATCGGTCGTGATCAGCGCCGGGTCGCCCCGGAAAACGTGATAGGCATTGAGCCGATCGGCGACTCCTCCGAACCCGCTGATGTGCTCGAGGGCGAAGAGGAAGCTCGCCGTCTTCATGGTCACGACCCGCTCGAGCTCTTGCTCGGTCACACCCGCCGCCGCGATCTGGGCGATCTCGGTCTCGAGCAAGTCGCGGAGCTCGCCGATTGAACGGGACGGACGCAGCGTCACCGTGATGCCGAACGTGCCGGCAAGCTCACGTCCGGACTGGTAGGCTGTCACATCCTGAGCGAGCTGCCGGTCGATCACGAGCTTCTGGTAAAGCCGGCTTGCCCTTCCCCGGGCAAGGATGTCCGCCAGCAGGCTCAAGGGGGCGTCACCGTCGTGGAAATGGGGGACCGAGTGCCAGACCGCGTAATACCGGTCCAGCTCGACTTGATCTTGAAGAACGACGTCCCGACTCGCCGCGATCGCCGGGCTGGCCACCCACGGCTGCAGAGCCCTGGTCCCGCCGTGGATCGCGCCGAAGTAACGTTCGACGAGGCCGCGGCTTCTGTCGAGATCGATGTCTCCCACCAGCGCCAGGCTGGCGTTGGCGGGCACGTAGTAGCGTTGGAAGAAGGCCGAAACATCCTCGAGCGAGGCCGAATCAAGATCCTCCATGACCCCTATAGTCAGCCAGCTATAGGGATGCTGGGGCGGGTAGAGTGCCTCTACCAGGATCGGCCAGACCATGCCGTAGGGGCGATTGGAATAATTTTGGCGGTATTCGTTCTTCACGACCCCCTTCTGAATTCTTAACTTGGATTCGTCGAGCGCGGGCACCAGGTGGGCCATCCGGTCCGACTCCATCGCCAGAACGAGCTCCAGATGCGCAGTCGGAAGATCGACGAAATAATTCGTGCGATCGCTCGAGGTCGAGCCGTTGATGTTCGCGCCTAAAGGTTGCAAGTGTTTGAAGAAGTCGCCGGGGTAATGCTCTGAACCCTCGAACATGAGATGCTCGAAGAGATGCGCGAAGCCCCGCTGGTTCCGCTCCTCGTTCTTGGAACCAACGTGATACCAGAGGTTTGTGGCTACAAGCGGGAGCTTCGGCTGGCACCGCAGAATGACATTGAGGCCGTTGTTGAGAGTCACCTGGGAAAAGTCGATTTCGGGTAATTGCATGGGCTGGTGGATTTCGGGAAAATGGCGTGGCTTTTGCACCGCCCTGGTCGCGAGGTCACAAGGGCGAAGCCGATCAAGTAGTATTGAATGCCCAGCGATTCAGCTTATACTTTCCGGCCATCCGAGGGTCAAAGGCTCCCGCCGCTCTTCAAATTCGAATGATTTAGAAGAAAAGATACTCGCTGCCGTTTCTGGGGAGTACAATGGTCTACCCTGAGGACGGGGTAGGAAAGATGGCGTGACCTTAGTCACCGGGGATGGGCCGGTCAAGAGTCGAGGGGCGGGGTCGTTGATCGCGGGGCTCGGGCGGCGATCAGGGGGCGACGGTCCGGCATAATCAAGACGCCAAGGTCAGACCGTGAACTGGGACGATATCATCATCGACGCGGCAGCATCCGACACGGGCATGCGGCGGTCGAACAATCAGGACAATCACGCGGCCGTTCGGGCCCCCAACAAGGAGGTCTGGAGCAGACGCGGGCATGTCTTCATGGTCGCCGACGGGATGGGTGCCCATGCTGTCGGGGAACTTGCCAGCAAGATGGCCTGTGACCTGATCCCACACAACTACTTGAAGGCCAAGGTGGGCACGCCGTCAGAGGCGATCGTCAAGGCATTTCACGAGGTCAGCGCGCTCATTCACAGTCGGGCCGCGGCCAATCGCGACTTTCAAGGGATGGGGACGACGTGCTCATCCCTCTTGCTCTTGCCCGACGGCATGCTGGTGGCGCACGTCGGCGATTCCCGCGTCTACCGGGTGCGCTCAGGCCGGATCGACCAGCTCTCGTTCGACCACAGCCTGGTCTGGGAGCTGGTGCGCCACAACCACTTAACTTCCGAGCAGGCCAACCTGTCCGTCCCCAAGAACGTGATCACCCGCAGCCTCGGGCCCGAGCCGACCATTGAGGTCGACCTCGAAGGTCCTCTGGCGGTGGAACTTGCCGATGTCTTCCTGCTCTGCTCGGACGGCCTGTCGGGGCCGGTGACCGACCTGGAGATCGGCGCTTTCGCAGGCAATTTCCATCCCCGAGATACTTGCCGCTACCTGGTCAGCCTGGCCAATCTCCGGGGTGGCCTGGACAACATCACCGTGCTGATCGTGCGGATTGGCCCCTGGGTGGATCCTGACTCGGCGGAAACGTCCCATCAGGACCTGGCCGCAAGTCGTCCGCGGAACGGCCGCGGGGCCCCCTCGTGGCGGGATCGGCTCGTCGGGATGTTCAAGATCCCGAAGAAAGGTCCGGCCACGCTCGCCCCGGAAGAAGAACACCGCTATCGCTCGACCGCTTGCCCGATCGAAGAGACACTGATCGACCAGCTATCCGATCTGACCGATCGCGTCAGGGAGGCAGCCATCGAGCAGGCGTGGTCAGTGGACTGGACCGAGCTCGCCGACCATCGCCGCAAGCTCGCCGAGTCGCGCGCGGCCCATCACGACTGGTTGCCCCTGCGCGAGCTCGGCGAGATCATCGCCATGCTTGGCCAGGCCGCTCGCTATTACCGCAAGAGCTCTGGCGCGGCCAATGTGCTTTGAAGGATGACGCCGAGATGTCCGCAGACCTCTCTCCTGGCGATGCGACCCGCTGTGCTCGCGCAGCGGCTCCGGTTGCATCCGTCAGCCGGCCTCTGGTTCCCTCGCTCGATCTCAGCGTGGTCTACGAGATCGCCGGCCTGGACCAGATCGACGGTCTGAATGCCGGCCGTCTGAGCGGGTTCTCCTACGCCCGTGACGGCCATCCCAACGCCGTCCAGCTCGCCGCCAAAATGTGCGCAATCGAACGTGCCGAAGCGGGCCTGGTGTGTGCCTCGGGGATGGCTGCCATCGCCTCGACTCTCCTGACGCTGGTCAGCCAGGGCGATCACGCGATCATCTCGGAGGGACTGTACGGCAAGAGCACGACGCTCGTGTGCAGAGAGCTGGTCCGGTTCGGGGTGACCCACGACAGCTTCGATCCGGCCCGCCCCGAGACGCTGGAAAAACGGATCGCGTCGCGAACCCGGCTGGTGCTCGTCGAGACGATCTCCAACCCGCTGCTGAGAGTCTCGGACCTGGAAGCGATCGCCCGGGTTGCCCGCGGGGCCGGCGTGCCCTTGATGGTGGACCACACGTTCGCCCCGCTGCTGTGCCGGCCGATCGAGCTGGGGGCGACCTTCGTCATGCATTCGGTCACAAAGCTGATCGGCGGCCACAGCGACTTGACCCTGGGCGTGGTGGTCGGCCCGCGTGAGGCGATTGACAGGATCCGGTCCGTCGCCTCGACGTTTGGACAGACGGGCAACCCGTTCGAAAGCTGGCTGGCGCTGCGCGGCCTGGCGACCCTGAGCCTGCGCTCGGACCGCGCCGGCGCGACGGCACTCGAGCTGGCGGCCCGCCTCGAAGCCCATCCCAAAGTGACGCGGGTCGTTTATCCCGGGCTTCCCTCGCATCCCGACCACGACCTGGCCCGGCGCCTGCTCACAAACGGCTTCGGCGCCATGGTCACCTTTGATGTCGGAGGGCGGGAACAGGCCGACCACCTGATCCGATCGCTCCGCCATATCCCGTTCGCCTCCAGCCTGGGCGACGTGCAGACGACGCTCAGCCACCCGTGCTCGACCAGCCACCGCGGCCAGGACCCGGAAATGCTCCAGCGGCTGGGAATCACCCCCGGCCTGATCCGCCTCTCGGTCGGCCTCGAAGATCCGGAGGATCTCTGGAGCGATCTGCGCCTGGCCCTGGAAGCCCGGTGAGCAGGACTTGAACACCTCCGGTTTCGTGGACGCCGTCTGGGCGAGCGAATGCCTCAACTTTCGAGGAAGCCTCGACCGGGAGTCAGACAGTCTCGGCCCGGTAATCCCACTCGAGAGTGTCTTCAAGCGTGAAAGGACACGCTTGCGGGAAAGTGCTTTCGCTCAAGCCTGTTTCGATCGAAGCCAACTTGACGGCCCGCTCGTAGGCTTTAGCCAGGACGTCTTGCGCGTGGTTCCTGAGCGTGCCGCTCTCGAGAAGATCCCGTAACTCTAGCCGTTGCTCCTCGATCGTCTTGACCCAGCTTTTCGACCTATGGTCAGGTTGATACTCCCACTTCAGGAGGTGCTCAAGGGTGGTTCTGAGACGGCTGAGAACCTCTTGCCGATCGCGTCTTGCCATGTCGGTCAGGAACTCGTGCAGGTGCTCGTAGTCCAGCTCGCCAAATCGCCTTTCGGCTGTAAGGTGAGCCATCATCTCCAGCCAGGCAGTTTCATCCTTGTTGTACAGGTCGCCGTTCGAGTTCACAGGAGTCTGCCAAGCCCCTGATGGATATAGCTTCGTGTAGCTGCCGATGAGCGAACCGCTCGACTTGACCCGGTGCTTGCCCTCGCGGCCGGTCGCTCTGGCTATGTACAGCGCGCCCCATTGGTTCACAACGTCCTTGCCCAGGACATGGCAAAGCGCAAGATAGCGATCATGCCACTGGGGGTTCCGCTCAATGGCACGGAATACTTCGTCGATGACGTCTTCGGATAGAGGGGGAGCAAGTGTCCGCAAGATCTCGAGGACCAAAGTCTTGACCTCAAAAGTCTTGACCTCATTAGTCCGTCGTGATGTTGCCATGTTTTCGAAAGCCTTACCTGAACTGGATTTCTTCCTCCATGTTAGCTTATCCTGCCCCCTTGGGCATCACGACTTGATGCGCTTCTGGATACTCTTCAAGTCCTCGACGTTGACGCCGAAGAACGGCCCTCTGGCGCCGTGCTTAAGCAGGATATTTTTCGTCGCCCCTTGCCGCGTCGGTGTACCCCACGGCAGGCCGATGAGATCACGAACGCCGTGCCTGATCGACCGGCTTCTGCCCGAGCAGACGCACCGCGCCTCGCAACGGGATCGGTACCCAGTCCTGGCGTGTGGACAGCGCGGCATCAATCTGCGAGAACGCTTGATCCAGTAAGAGCAGCTCGAGCAGGTTGTAACTGGCGGCTTCCGTCCTGGGCAGTAACCCCGCGTGCTGGATGGTCTGGATATAGGTCTGGACGAATTGACGGGCCACGTGATCGTACCAGGCGTGGGCCCATGGCTCCAGGGAGGCTCGATCCTCGGGCCGGATCATCCCGGGAGAACGCCCACGGTCGTCGGTCATGCCGAAGAGGGCACTCTGGACTGCGGAGTCGAGTGAGCGGACCATGTTGGCCACGTCGCGCAGCGGCGATTGCTTGACGCGTCGCTCACCGATGGTTCGCGTGTTATCTCCCTCGAAATCAATAATGACGAAGTCCTTGCCGGTGTAGAGCAGTTGCGCCAGATGGTAATCGCCATGGCAGCGAATCCGCTGGCCGTTCAGCGCGGGATCGAGGATGCCCTGAAACCGCTGGAGGATGGCGTCGCGCTGGCCGATGATCTGATCTGCAAGCTGCCGGGTCGATTCCGGAAGGGCCGGCCGCTGCCGCGCCAGGCGATTGCAGAGCCGGCCGGTGAGGTTGCGCATCGACTGGTAGAGGGAACGTTGGTAAAGCTTGCCGAAGGGCTCCGGAGTGAACGCGGGATCCGACCGGTTGGCGGTCAGGGCCTGGTGGAGCTCGGCGGTGCGCAGTCCAAGCAGGCGGGCCGTGTCGAGATAACCACCGATCAATTCTCGCCAGCTCCTGGGCACTTCATTGCCTGCCGCGGGATCTTGCAGCGAGACCGGCCGCGGCGGGCCCGACGGCAGCTCTCGCGATAAGGCGGCAACCCGCTCGAAGTACTGGCTGAGCTGGTCCAGCATGTACCGCCATGCGGTCCCCTGGTTGGCGATGTAACGGTGCAGGACGCCGAGGGTGGATGGCTCGCCGCCGTGGCGGCGGTAGTCAATCGATCCCACCACGGTGGCAGCTCCGTGGTAATCCGTTTGCTCGGTCAGGTAGCGGCCGATCTCCAGGTCCGGGTTGACGCCTTCCTCGATCCGGCGAAACACCTTGAAGACATAAGACTCGCCGTACACGATGGCCCGGTTGTTGCGCTCGCTGCGCCGCAGCGAGAGGGAAAGCCCGGCGGTGTCAACCGGGCCGTCAGTCTCCGCGGTCTGGCCAGCAAGCGGTGTCGCCTCGATCTCGCCGTCTTCCATTCGCCGCGACCGGCCACTCAGGATGCCGCGGAGCAGGTCCCGACAGCAAGCCGGTACGGCCAGCGCGTCGCACAGCAGGCCCGGCTCAGGACCGGCGACGCGCGCCAGCGCGGCCACCTGCCAGGGCACCAGCAACTCATCGGTGTTCTGCTCCGGCAGCAGCGTCAGGCCCAGCGAAAGGGTTTCGGCCACGCTGTCCCTCGTCTCGACCCGGATCAGCAAGAACCAGACGTCGGTCTGGCCCACACGGATCGGAGCCGCGTGAACGATCGCGACCGCTGAGATTCGCGCCCGGCGCTCGACCAGCCGGCTGCGCAGGAGGTATTGCGGCAGGATGGCCTCGATCTCGTCCCACTGCCCGGGACGGAACCACCTGGCCAGGGGCGATTTGCCCTGGAGCACGGGCAGATCGACCTCGGGCGCGTCGCTCGCCGAGGTGCCGGCGCTTCTCCGGCCGGCCGGATCGGCCCCACCATCGGCAAGCGAGAACCAGATGAATCCGTGCGGGCCGAGGGTCAGCAGATAGGGCTGATCGGTGATCTGAGGGAAAGGCGTCCCGCCCAGCACCTCTTCGGGAGCGATGCCCGTATAGTCCTTCAAGTCGAGCTGCACGTATTGCACGAACCGCGACAGGTTGGCAACGACCAGGATCCGCTCATCATCGAACTTGCGGATGAACGCCAGTACCTTGGAGTTGTCGGGACGAAGCAGCTCGAACGTTCCCCGCCCGAAGCTACGAAACCGCTTGCGCAGCGTGATCAGGCGCTTGACCCACCAGAGCAGCGACGACGGGTTGCTCTGCTGGGCCTCGACGTTGACCGTCTCGTAGTGATACTCCGGGTCGATGATGACCGGCAGGAATAGCCGCTGTGGGTTCGCCCGGCTGAACCCGGCATTGCGGTCGGCCGACCACTGCATCGGTGTGCGGACACCGTTGCGGTCGCCCAGGTAAATGTTGTCTCCCATGCCGATCTCGTCGCCGTAGTAGATGACCGGTGTACCCGGCAGCGAGAACAGCAAACAGAACATCAGCTCGATCCGCCGACGGTCTTTGCGCAGCAGAGGAGCCAGCCGGCGCCGGATGCCCAGGTTGATGCGGGCGGTGCGGTCCTGCGTATAGGCTCGGTACATATAATCACGCTCTTCGTCGGTGACCATCTCCAGGGTCAGCTCGTCGTGGTTCCGCAGGAAGAGGCACCACTGGCAGGTTTCAGGAATGGACGGCGTCTGGTCCATGATGTCGTGGATCGGGAAGCGGTCCTCCTGGTGCAGCGCCATGAAGAGGCGCGGCATCAAGGGGAAGTGAAAGGCCATGTGGCACTCATCGCCCTGGCCGAAATAGGCCACGGCGTCTTCCGGCCACTGGTTAGCCTCAGCCAGCAACATGCGGTCCGGAAACCGGTCTTGCACGTGAGCGCGGAGAGCCTTGAGAAACTGATGCGTCTCAGCCAGGTTCTCGCAGTCGGTACCCTCGCGTTCGTAAAGGTAGGGCACGGCGTCGAGCCTCATGCCGTCGACGCCCATTGCGAACCAGAAGTCGACGACCGGCAGGATTGCTTCCCATACCGCCGGGTTGTCGAAGTTGAGGTCGGGCTGATGAGAGTAAAAGCGATGCCAGTAATAGGCCTTGGCGACCGGATCCCAGCTCCAGTTCGATGGCTCGAAATCCTGGAAGATCACCCGGGCGTCCCGGTACTTCTCGGGGTTGTCGCTCCAGACATAGAAATTGCGTTCCGGGCTGCCGGCGGCAGCATGCCGGGCGAGCTGGAACCAGGGATGCTGGTCCGACGTGTGGTTGATCACCAGCTCGGTGATCACCCGGATGCCGCGTTCATGGGCCGCTTCCAGAAAGGCCTTGAAGTCCTCGAGATTGCCGTAGAGCGGGTGAATGCTCGTGTAGTCGGCGATGTCGTAGCCGTCGTCCTTCAGCGGCGACGGGTAGAAGGGCAAGAGCCAGGCGGCCGTGATCCCCAGGTCCTGTAAGTAATCGAGCTTCTGGCTCAGTCCCTGGAAGTCTCCGTGCCCATGACCGAAGCTGTCGGAGAAAGCGCGAACGTGAACCTCGTAGAGGATGGCATCCTTGTACCAGAGCGGATCGTTTACCGGCATTGGTCGATAATCCGTTGTTTCCTGTCCCGACGGTCCGCACGGCGGACCACGTCCAGAATCCCTTGGTCATACTAATGGCAGAATTTCGAAGTGTCGATTGCTGGAACCGTTTTCGAAGACTAATTAATCTTCGCTCGTCGGACTGTTGCTTCAGAAGAACCCATCCTGCTTGCTTGATGAGATGGAGTTTCATGCTTTCCCGGCGGTCAGTCCAGCAGCTCGCCCCTGAGCACGGTCACCGCCTGGCCGATCAGGGCCACGCGCGGTCTATCGACGCGGACCTTCACCACTCTGCCGCGGGGCGAAACCTGGTGGCTGGTCAGCTCGGTGCGGCCCAGTTTTGATGCCCAGCATGGGCCCAGGCAGCAATGCGCCGAGCCGCAGACAGGGTCCTCGTCCACGCCGACCCGAGGAGCGAAGAACCGCGAGACGAAATCGACTCGGGGAGAGGCTCCGGCCAGGCACCTCTGTCCGGGATAGAGAGGCTCCGGCCAGGAGGCTGTTGCCAGGCACCTCTGACCGGGATGAATAGGAAAGGTGGGATGTCAGTTTGCACTTCCCGCTGCACCGCCAAAGCGCCCAAAGTAAATTCAGACTACCGGCCTTTCCCAGTCGTGAGTGCGTGGCCGAAGCGTTTTGAGTGCGGTCAGGACGGGTTATCGCAGATGCTGATATCCTCCCACGCGATGTCTGAACGCGTCGCTTGGGGCTCAGACCTGTTGGTCGGGAGGCCGAGTCATCTGTATAATGGTGCGAATAGGTTGGGAAAGGGAGATTTGTTCGGAGGAGAGGCGTGGAAACGCTCAAGGATTTTATCGCGTCGCAGGCTCAGAAGCTGCGGAACGAGGAACCCCAAGCAGCCCGGAAGCGCGATGAGTGGGTCAGCGCTGTCGATCGCCTGAATCAGCAGATCAGGTCATGGCTCACGCAAGCCGACCCGGATCATGAGGTCCTTGAGGTGCGCGAACTCCCTTACCAGCTTCGGGACGAGGGAATCGGCAGTTATGAGGCTCGAGGTCTCCTGATCAGTCTCGGACGGCGACAGATCCGTGTCGAGCCGATCGCGCGAAATGTCGCGGGTCCACTCTCGGCGACCGGTGTTATCCACGTCGGTCGAGCGTACGGGCGAGTGGATCTGACGGACGGCTTGAGGAAATTCATGATCTTCAGAGTGGAGCGAGATCCCGACGATCGCTGGAGCATCATCGAACAGGACGGGTTCCGGAGGCAGCCCTTCGACCAGCTCGCGTTCGAGCATGCCTTCAAGACTTTGCTGGAATGATGACGCTGCGTGATGCCTGGCACTGGTATGTTACGACGCGGAACCAGCTTCAGTTGTTCGGCAGACTGGGCCGGAAACATTGGGACGAGCTTCCCTGGGATGGGTCGCTCGGCAGAGACAATACTCTGAAGGGCCTCGAGTCCGGAGCGATCGTCACGGGTTCGGTGTTCTGCTTGGAACATCTCGACGACTTCGCCGTACTGATCCTCTTTTCCGTGTTCGAGTCCGTCGTCCGGGATCAGGTGCTCTCCGAAGTCGAGGATGAGATGACTCGGCTGCGCCACGCGGTCATCGTCCAGATCGTGGAGGGCGCCGTTCAGGAGATCGAGCACGGCAGCTTTTATCGGGTACTTGAAGTCTTCAAGGGACGCGACGCCGGGCTTGTCGAGGAAGTAAATCAAGTGCGCAGGTATCGCAATTGGGTCGCGCACGGACGCCGGACTGCAAAGCCGGCTGCCGTTGATCCTGAGACGGCGTTCAGGCGTCTGAAGGAATTCCTCGACGTCCTGGGGATCGGCACGGAGCAAGGTTTTTGAAACGGCGAAGCTGCCGCGGGGATGGATACTGGCCGTCGGATCGGCCCCGCTATGCAGGACTCGTGGCCGAGCTGGAGCGGAAGGGCAAGCGAGTGCGGGCCGGGTTGCTTTCGCCCGCCGAAGCGCGGACCGCCGAGCACCTGGCGACACCGATCGGCGAGCACGTTGCTGCCTACATCGGCAATCTCGAAGCCAGCGGAGCGGGCGAGAGGTATGTGCGGGAAGCCCGCCGAATCCTCGACGCGGTGCTCACCGGATGCGAATTTCGCACCCTTGCCAACCTCGACAACCTGCGTCAAAGGAGCGACTGTAATGGAGGCGACCGGGATCGAACCGGCAACCTCCTGGTTGCAAACCAGGCGCCTTTCCGAAAGAAAAGACGACCGAATACGTTTCGAGATAAATGCTTGGGTCACGGCCCATCGGCGAAGGCGTTTTCCGGATTTTATCGGGTTTTTGCGAGAATTATCGGGATTCCGCGCCGTTTCTCTGCCATGGCAGAGTTTTATACCTTGATCCGATCTATCGAATCGGCCCACGTCGCGTCGGTCGTGGTTAGTGCACCGCCAATTTGGACAGTGGCTCGCCAAAAGGCTAGAAACTTCTCCGGACGGAGCTGGGTCCTGGCAACTCGGTTGGCTCTCAGCTTATGAGATGCGCAGCACGTGGCACGTTTCTTGGTAGCTGGTTTCCAGGTCGAGGAACACGCCCAGGTCGACGTCCAACCAGATCGGCAGTGTTGGCAGCGGTTGGCCGAGCGCCAGCGGGTAGAACCAGGTATCCAGCAATGGCCGCTTTCGAACGCGCTTGCGGCCGCGGGTCGTGACCGCGTAAAGCACGGGCGGTTCTGCGCCGAGCATCGGGTCGGTTCGGCCAATCAACTCCAACAGGTCGGCATAGAGATTGAATTGGCGAATCGTGACGATGTCCACGAGCGACACACTGACCTCGCGCTGAAGCAGCGCGGCAACCTTGGCGACAAATGCCCGCCGGCTCTCGGGACGGTCCTTGTTGGAAGGGCTGACGATTTCGATCGCCGCGACCAGCCGCCGACCATGACGCGCATCGTAGACCCGCACTTCGTACTCGTCTTGGTCGGGCAGTTCGGTTTCCACCGTGAGGGTCGGTTTCGGAGGCGCCCACGCCGCGACGGCGACACCACCGTTTCCATCGAGTGGCCTCTCCAGGCGCGCTGGCTCGTCTCGTTCGTAGGTTGACACGTCGATCTCGAATGCCGTGCCCAAGTGCACGCGCGGCGCGGCGACATAACCTTCCGGCAAGATGGGAAACAGTTGTTGGACAATCACCGCTGGCCACATGCCGTGAAGCTCATCCCACGAATGCTTGTTCTCAACCGGCGGACGAAAATGATCGCGCAGCGGCATAGGAGTCTCCTTCTTACCGGATTCTAACGACGCGCGCGAGACGATCCAAGGTTGTCGCTCACGGACCAGTTGCCGCAACGCCGACATGGCCAAGGAGACCGACCTTGACTTGCCAGGCCACTGGGGAGATTTCAGAATGAATCTGAACAACCCGCGAGGATTTTGCCACCATGGGCGTCACTGTTGCCTATCGCGGCCGGCTTGCCGATCTCACCCGTATCGAAGATTTCGAGGACCGCCTGCTCGACTTTGCGCTGGAGGTTGGCGGCCTGGCGCGACGGACGTGAAACCGGGACGCGGACGTGAAACCGGGACGCAGCTAGTATTATCGAAGGCCCCCGCCGCCGCCAATACTAGCTGCGTCCCCGTTTCATGCCCCTGCCTCGTGTCGTCGGCGAACGACTTGGGCTTCAGTCTTGCAGGCGGAGTTCCTCGAGGGCTTGCGCCTTGAGAACATCGAGCTGGAGTTGGGCCAGCGCTTCCGGAGACAACGCCTCAACTTGTTGCTTGACTTTGGCAGACAACGGGCCGAACTTGGCTTCCATGAGCCGCAGGGCCGACCGCCGCTCGCCCTGCACAATGCCGCGTTCGATGCCGCGTTCGTAGGTGGTCTTCATGAGGGGTTCAACCTCGTGATACGCCTCGGTGTGCAACAACGCTTGCAGCCGCTCCTTCTGGGCCTCGTCCAGCTCCGCGTAAGCCTCCAGGCATTCGGCCAGGAGGAAGCGCCGATAGTCAGTAGATTCCTCTTAATTGGTTCGGAGAGCTAGCACGTAAGTCGTTCTGGCACAGACCTTTCACACAATGCTATCTTTACAAGCTCGTACATCGAGAACGCCACCTCCTGGAGCCAGAGCAGCATCGTCCGCAATGTGAGTCGATCCAGGTTATACCTCCGACAGCCGCGATGGGGGCTCGACAGGACCGCATAATGGAGCCACACCCACAGGTTCCGCATCAGGAACCCGATCGCCACGTACAAGAACCGCACCGCGAACCGCGGCGTCGTCGTCCGAATCCGACACTGGTTCATCTGGCGATAGCTGGTCTCGACCCCGAATCGGCTCCGGTAGGTGTCCTTGACCCAATCGAACCGCTTGGGGCCGATGCCCCAGTAGGCGTAGATCCAGGGCTCCCGGCCCTTCTTGCCGCGCGCGCCGCGCCGGTTCCGGCACTTGACGCAGATCTGCACCGTCGCCGTGCGCTGCCGAGGATCGCTCAGGGTGTACTCGAACCAACCGCTCCGCTTCATCGCCTTGAAGACCTGCGAGCCGCTGGGGCCCAGCGGGTGGTCCGGCTTGCGGCCGTGGCCCACCACCGGCATCAGGAACGGCATCCGCGCCGCCTGCAAATAGCGGATCACGGCAACGCTGTAGAACCCGCGATCCAAGACCAGGAACCGGACGTGAATCCCTGCCTTGCGGACTTGGCGGAGCAATTCCTTGGTCACGTCCTCCATCGTCGGCTTGCGGGTGACCGCCATGAGCGCAACCGTGTAGCGCTGCCCCTTGTGCACGATGTACGCCGAGGCGTAGGCGTAGAAGGAACAGGTGCCCCGCTTGGCCTGGCTGCGATAGATCTGGTCGTTCTCCTTGGCGCCGGCGCCGTAGAAGGGGAGCAACGTGAGGTCGAAGGCCACGATCTGGGCCTGTTTGCGGAACCGCTTGGGCAGGTGCCCGGCCAGGGCGGCATTGACCCGTCGTTTCAAGAGGTTGTAGTCGGGCAGCGTCTCGTAGAGCGCGGCCGCGACCACCTCCTCGTCGGGGACACCGCGAAGTCGCTTGCAGGTATCGGAGAGCGAGGAGATGCGTGCGGCGGCGGCGAAGAGGATGGTCAGGAGCATTCGAGCGGTGACCCTCTTGGCGTCGCGGAGCTTGAGGTGGGGCTGGCAACACTCGACGGCGTAGCGATAGACTTGAGCCGGGGTCAAGGTGTTGGTGAACTTGTGCATCGTACCCTCCTTGAATGATAGGGCATACACAACTCATTATAGGGGAGTATCTTAAGTCCATCATCCCCCGAACCCCCTCTTGCCCATAGTTTCGGAATCTACTGA